>JACQQJ010000008.1 GCA_016207035.1 Nitrospinota bacterium
ATAATTAATATCAGCTCATTGTGTTCTTCCAAAAGCATTACTAAATTTAAGTCTGGCAGATGAAACACCCTTCACGAGATCAGCATGGTCATTTTTACCTCTAAAAAGATTTTTAAAATGACGGAAAAGTTAACACTCAGTATGTGTTGAATAGACGAATCTATTAAAATCCAAATCAATAGGTTATATTACATGCGGGGGATTGCGTGTCATAGAGAGGATAGAAGTATTATCTTCCCGAGCTTTAAGTGACAGAAATCCAGCAGAGGAAGGAGGTGAAAAGAATGATGAAAATGTTAGTTACAATACTGATGG
Source organism: Nitrospinota bacterium (assembly GCA_016207035.1). Classification (GTDB taxonomy): domain Bacteria; phylum Nitrospinota; class Nitrospinia; order UBA9942; family UBA9942; genus JACQQJ01. The sequence continues at coordinate 316 of JACQQJ010000008.1, forward strand.
TGCTGGTGATGGACTTTAGACTATCGGTCTCTGCTAAGGCCGAGATGATAGATATGGGAGATGGGACGCTATACGACACGGATCTGAAGCTAACATGGCTAAAGGATGCAGGAATGGGAGGGTTAATGACATGGTCCGATGCTATGACATGGGCAGACAACCTGGTCTACGCGGGTTTTGATAACTGGCGGTTACCCAATGCCATGAATCAGGATGGTTCTAGCCCATGTTTGGGTTACAACTGCATCGGAAGCGAGATGGGGCATCTTTATCATAAAGAGTTGGGCAATCCAATAGGTGGATTGCTCAGCAATTCTGGTGACTTTATCGACCTGAACCCCCTATTCTACTGGTCCGGAACGGAGAGTGGCAACGGCGCGTGGGGCTTCAACTTCGGCAATGGTCACCAGCATGAACACAAGAAGTGGCACTACCGCTATGTATTGCCTGTGCGTCCTGGCGAGAGATCCCGGGTGCCTTAACCGAGCACGCTACTACTACTCTTAATCTCCGGACTGGTGGGTGTGGCGGTATCGATAGAGGCTGGAACGGAGAGAGGGGTAAAGATGACCAACCCGTCTGTGATAGCCCTGCGTCTCAGCAGGGCTTCTAAAGTCGGATATCTCCAGCAGATCTGGAGGCTTGAGAGAGGAGGAAATATTTTATTAAATTCTACCTCCCCCGACCCATCCACTGGATGGGTGCCACGCCATCCTTACAAAGGAGGTGGGTGATCCGCTCAATGCGGATATATCTGCAATCCCCTCCTTTGTAAGGAAGGAACGGGGGAGAATGTTAATCCTTGCCATGCAATCCCCATTCGACATCTTCTCGGATAAACTTTTCCATTAATTCGATCCTGTGAGTATCCAGAAAACGCCGCAGGGCTTCTAAAATTATGTCATCTTCATTTCGAAACCAGCCTTTATCCACATGGGATTTTACCTCCTGATATACCTTATCTGGCAATTCTGTATGTATTGCTTTCTTAACACCTCCATGAAATTTATTTTATTCTATTGTAAAGAGTGAGATTAGTCCCAAAATCCGATTTAGGATTTTGGGTAAAATTGCAAAGTCGCCTGAAAGACAAGGCTAAAGGCAATTTTGCTACGCAACCGTATATGACCAATACGGTGAGGAGCAAAATTGACGATAACGCAGTATTTCAGGATGAATCTGCGATTTTAAATTCCGCTAAAGCGGAATTTGGGTTAGTCAACCCTCTTAAGAGTTCATGAACAACCTTAATTAATTCTTATTCTTAATTATCTCATCCGCCGTTGCAGCGTAGGTATTAATCTTTTTTCCGGGAATAGAATATTTCTCCCCTGCCCACTGTCCTAAGTCTATAAGTTTACACCGTTCTGAACAGAAGGGCCTGAATTCGCTTTTCTTCCACTCAAATTCATTCTTGCATATCGGACATCTTGCCTTTTTCATAGATAACCTTCCCTATCCAGACTCCTATACTGTATCGCCTCAGATATGTGTTCAGGTTTTATATCCTCCATACCCGATAAATCAGCAATAGTCCTTGATACCTTGAGTATGCGGTCATATGCCCTTGCAGAGAGACCCATTCTATTCATTGCTACCTCAAGCAGAGTCCTTGACTCACTTTCTATGTGGCAGAATTTTTTTATCTGTCGTGCAGACATCTGGGCATTACAGTATATCTTACTCTTTTTAAACCTCTCAAGCTGTATATCCCTTGACCTTTTTACCCGCTCTCTTATTACCTCAGACCTTTCTCCACCTGCTTCTTCAGATAGCTCCCTGAATTTAAGCGAAGGGACATCTATATGAATATCTATCCTGTCCATGAGGGGACCTGATATACGGGAGAGATACTTCCTGATGACCAATGGTGTACAGGTGCATTCCTTCTGAGAGCCTCTGTTCCCACAGGGGCAGGGGTTCATGGCTGCTACCAGCATAAAATTGGCAGGAAATGTCAGTGAACCCGAAGCCCTTGATATAGTTACCTTCCCATCCTCAATTGGCTGTCTCATAACCTCCAATACATTCCTCCTGAATTCAGGTAGCTCGTCAAGGAACAGGACACCATTGTTAGATAGAGATACCTCTCCAGGCATTGGGAAGTGTCCACCACCTATCAGTCCAGCATCGGATATTGTGTGATGAGGAGAGCGAAATGGCCTTATAGCCACCAAAACCCTGCCATCCCCTACCATTCCCATTATACTATGAACCTTTGTTGTCTCTATCGATTCATCAAGACTCATATTCGGAAGGATTGTAGGAATCCTCTTTGCAAGCATGGATTTACCTGCCCCGGGTGGACCAATCATTATTATATTATGCCCGCCTGCAGTAGCCACCTCGAGAGACCTCTTCACATGATACTGCCCCTTTACCTCTGAAAAATCCACATCGTAAATAGAATATTCTTCAAATGCCTTTTCTATATCCACTGACACAGGAGGTATCTCTAAATTACCATTTAAAAATTCGACAACCTGCGGCAGGTTCTCTACTGGATAGACATTTATCCCTTCTACTACTGCTGCCTCCTTTGCATTCTCCACAGGGATGATTATCGCATTTTTATTATTTGCCTTTGTAGATACAGCAATGGGAAGGGCACCCCTGATGGGTTTTATCTTGCCGTCTAAGGAGAGCTCACCAAGGATTATAAATTCCCCTATCCTATCGGATTTTATAAATCCACTGGCATTTAGGATTCCAACTGCTATCGGAAGGTCAAACGATGAGCCTTCTTTCTTTACATCTGCTGGTGCAAGGTTTATTGTAATCCTTCCAAAGGGGAAATCAAATCCAGTATTCTTTATTGATGCCATCACCCTATCCCTGCTCTCTTTGACAGCAGTATCAGGGAGACCCACAGTAGAATAGGTAAACATTCCACGGGATATATCAACCTCTACCTCAACGATATAAGCATCAATCCCATATATGGCACTGCTTAAGATTTTTGAGAGCATAATGGGTATAAATCAACCTCATCCTTCAGAAAAAAGGGATGGAATATCATAAAAAGGGATTTTTTACTCTAACCCCTTCTATAATTTGGTCATTAGATAAATCTTCTGAAAGTAGAAAGTTTGCATTACCTTTTATAGCAGCTTGTATAATCATAGAATCCCAAAATGAATAACGATATCGCCGATGTATTTCTATTGCCTTTAATATAAATTCTCCGTCATTTACCACGATATTCCATTTAAGGAGACTTTCTATAATCTCTTTTGTCTTGTCTAAAGTCAATGGCTTGGATATCTTATTGGTTACACAAACAAAAAATTCCTGGAGCACCTGTATACTAAGAATTCCAAGTCCTGATTCCCATAAGTCCACAATAATATCTTGTGCCTTTTTATGTTTTATTCCAGCCGATGTATCGTGTGCATAAATCAGGATGTTTGTATCAACAAAAACTCTATCTTCTATCATGCAATTCTTCTCTCGATATTAAGATACGCCCCCTTGTCCCCATGTCTATTCCTTTCTTAAGAATATTCAAATGCTTTTGCTTTGCCCTTTGATAATCAATACCTTCTTCAATCTTTTCTTCAATAGCCTCACGCATAAGCTGACTAATAGATTTGTCAAATTTTGCAGCCATTATCTTAGCCTTTTTTAATAAATCTTTAGGCAGAGACAAAGTAATATTTCGTCTTTCCATGTTAATATCCCTCCATTAATATGATTGAGGTTCTCTTAAAAAAACTTTCCCATATTATTTTTGATTATTTCAG
>JACQQJ010000036.1 GCA_016207035.1 Nitrospinota bacterium
GAGGATATATTGAAGAAAAGGCATCTCATAATAACCCTTTTTATCACTATTGGGGCATTTTACTATACCTTTAAGAATATAACTATAGTTGAACTCTTAAATGCCCTCTCATCAATTCATTTTTTGAGCCTTATACCTGCAATCTTTATTATCATATTGTCATATCTATTCAGGGCAATTCGCTGGAGATATCTGGTAGCCCCCCTTAAAAGCAGCATAAAAACATCGAACCTGTTTTCTCCTCTGATGGTGGGATTTATGGGGAATCTTCTCCCTGCAAGGGCCGGGGAATTTATAAGGGCCTATCTATTGGGGAAAAAGGAGGGTCTCTCCTTCAGCTCGTCATTTGCAACAGTTTTTGTTGAGAGGTTGTTTGACCTTCTTGTACTTATGTTTATTATGACAGGGTTGCTGATATTCAGGTCTGACATTTTCCTGTCGGCAGGGAGTTTCAGGGATGTGGCTGTTATCAATATACTGCATAAATTTGGTCTGATTACCCTTGCATTATCTGTTGGTATAATATTTTTTTCATATCTTCTCATCCATTGCAGGGAAAAAATATTATACATAGTAAGGTTTATTATAAAACCCCTTCCTGATAGATTTTCATATAACTTAATAGAGTTTATCAATTCCTTTGTTGAGGGGCTTAACATTCTTAAGGACATACGGTCTCTCTTTTTCATAATTTTATTTTCAATTATAGTATGGGCATGCATGATAACCACATATTACCCATTCTATGTAGCCTTTCAATTTAATGGGCTCCCATATATTTCAATACTTGTTCTGATGGTGGTTATTGGCGTTCTCATAACCATACTCCCGACACCGGGATTTCTCGGTTCTTATCAGGCAGCCTGTGTAATTGGGCTTCACGAGATTTATAAGGTGACAGAGGTTGATGCAATAAATTTTGGTATCATAACATGGTTTATACAAACAGGTGTCGTATTTGCCCTGGGATTATTCTTTATAATGAAAGAAAATATATCTTTTAAGGAACTTGCTAAAGGAGCAATGAGCAATGAGTAACGAATAACAAGTTTTATAACCCATTGTTCATCGCTCATTACTTTGAACTATTCATGACCATCTATCTTGACAATGCAGCTACATCATTTCCAAAACCTGAAGTAGTTTACAGGGCTGTAAATGATACACTTCAAAAGTATGGTTCAAGCCCTGGAAGGGGTGGACATAAGATGTCCATGCAGACTGACAGGATAATATTTGAGACGAGGGAGAGGATCGCAGCCTTCTTTAATATCCCTTTAAGCAGTAATGTCATATTTACATTCAATGTCACGATGGGTATAAATTTAGCCCTGAAAGGTTTTTTAAAATCAGGTGACCATGTAATAACATCCAGTATGGAACACAATGCTGTTATGAGACCCCTCAGAAGGCTTGAGAAAGATGGAATAAGTAAGACAGTTGTCAGGTGTTCAGCAGATGGCTTCCTCAACCCACAGGATATAGAAAAGGAGATACAACCAAATACGAAATTAATTGTCATTATCCACGCCTCAAATGTTGTTGGAACGATACTGCCGATCCGTGATGTAGGGGAGATTGCAAGAAGGAAGGGGATAGTTTTTTTAGTCGACGCAGCCCAATCAGCCGGTCTGATCCCGATCGATGTTCAACATGATAACATTGATTTACTTGCATGCACAGGCCATAAGAGCCTCTTTGGTCCGCAGGGGACAGGTTTTTTATACATAAGGGAAGGTAGAGATTTAAAACCCCTCATTGAGGGTGGGACGGGGAGCAACTCGGAATCTGATGAAATGCCTTCATTTATGCCTGATAAATTTCAGGCAGGGACATTAAATACACCAGGAATTGCAGGCCTTGGAGCAGGGATAGAGTTCATAGAGAATGAAGGGTTAAAAAAGATAAGGGATAAGGAATTATCTCTTGTTACGAGAATAGTGGATGGACTTAAGGAGATAAAAGGGGTAAAACTCTATGGCCCTTCAAATCCTGTGGACAGGGTGTCTGTTGTATCTTTCAATATAGAGGGGAAAGACCCGGCAGAGGTTGGGAATATATTAAATGAGAGGTACGATATGATGAGTCGTGTGGGACTCCATTGTTCTCCCAATGCCCATAAAACCATAGGGACATTTCCTGGAGGGACAGTGAGGGTGAGTGTGGGATATTTTAATACACAAGATGATATTGATAAACTGATTGAGGCAATAAGAGATATTGCTCAATGACAAAAACCTATGGTTGCCAATATTCATTTAATGCCTTTTTTAAAGTTCCATCCTGAGTAAGCCGAAGGATGAACAGAGTGAGCATGTCAACTACTGAATCTTGTTTGGCTAAACAGGACATTATCATTTTGAGATGGCAGAAAAAAACTCATTCAGGTTAGGTTCTGTCAATTAATAATTTAGTTTTCCAAAATCTTTTTAAAACCACGAAGGGCACGAAGATATAAAACATGCTTTTTTATCTTTTTTTTCGTGAAATTCGCGTTCTTCGTGGTGATTTATTAAGGCATAATGGATTTTTTAGAAAAAAATTGCCTATTACTTTTATTCTTTTCCGACTTGTTCGGGTCAGGATATCCTTATGTTAGGACATTTTCAATATCCTCTCTGCTACTGTTATGCCTGATTTGGCTGTGTAGGCGATACATGAACATGGAAAGGAAATATCATCAGCTATGAAAAGATTTCTGACTGGTGTCTTAAAGGATGACCTATTAAAAAAACGACTATTCAATGGCCGTATCACCCCTTGAGTCTCTTGGGCAAGTCGTTGATAATCATCAGGGGTGATACTATAGGAGCAATCTATAAATTCAGAAATAAAGGGTATGAGCTGTTCTAAAAAGTTTATCATTTCTTCCTTTTTATTTTCCCTCTCCTTTTCCCAATTAATATTCGCTGATATGTCAGCAGGTATAAAATATGTCGCTGTTATACTTCTCTTTCCCAAAGGTGCCCGTGTCTCATCCCATAAAGGGCTGGCAGAGATAAATATCACATTGTTACCTTCAGGTGGAGATTCATAGTCTCTCATCATTACTACATACTCGCCCATAAGCTCTGGTATTACCTTTTCATCCACCCCCAGCAAAACTGAAAAGGGTACAAGAC
>JACQQJ010000040.1 GCA_016207035.1 Nitrospinota bacterium
AGGTGACGCCTATTTATTAAAATATTGACAAACCTACAGGACGAGTTTTAGAATTTAACATGGAAAAAGTGGGGAATAAATCTGAAACTGGGCTGGGGAATAAAGTTGAAACTCGACAGACATTGAACATTTATTGAGAAGCATCCTTTTTGATGGAATTCAATAAAATATATAACCTTACTAATCGGCTATTGAATATATATTCACCCTGAATGTCCCCTGAGCTTAGCACTTTAAGTTTTTTCATTTTCTGAAGAAAATTGTTGCACTTTTTCTTCTCCGAGTCTGATAATCCTTTTTCAAGGTCTGTTTTCTGGAAGGACAAATCAAATAGCAATTTGCTCATTTTATTCAGAATAGAATGATAGTCCGCACTTCTTAATGCCCTTAATACTTGCTGATCCACAAACTTTCTCCCTATATCTTCAGCAGCGAGTAAAATCCCCTTAAAAGCATCGTCCTTATCTATAATGCCATCCTGATCAATCCAGAAAGTTACATCTCCGACAGTATGCATAATCTTTGGAAAACCCGCAGAATAATGACAGAGAAGTGACATGGCATCAGGTTTTACTTCTATATTTTGAGATCGGAATGCTTTATCGAAGAAATCCCTCATTTCAGAGTCAGTCATAGGGTTTATTTCAACAATATCAAAAATTCGCTCTACTGGCTGATGGTGTTGAATCATCTCACGCCTTCTTTCCTCAACCCCTGATAGCATGAGAAGCAATGGCAATGGTGTTGCACTTAAAGCGTTTTCATCTACCAAACCTTTAACAAAATGGGCAAATTTGGGATTAGATGTAATTCCATTTATTTCATCAAGAATCAGCATTATTCCCTTAATTCCTTCGTCTCGGAATCGTTCCAATAGCTGCTGTAAAAAAGGCAAATAACCAGCCGAAATATTAGGGCTGTCGGCTTTTAATGCTTCAAGGTTTATTTGAATGCCAAAAAGTTCCTGTTTACCGACATATTTCGATAAAACATTGCGTGCTTTCTCTATAAGTGTCGGCTCATATGCCGGCGCTCTGAGGACTGCCTCTACCGTTTTGACGGCAACATCCTCTATTGTGGTGGCGCTGCCTAAAAGGACATGAATACCCAAAAGATGATTTTCCTTCTCAGCATAAAATCTCATAAATCCGGCCAGAGAACTTTTTCCAATTCCGTACTCTCCAGAAAGAAAAATGGCCTGAGGTTTTCCTAATTCCACCTGTCTGACTGCCCTTGCAATTTTGTCAATCTCTGCTTGACGTCCAACAAAAAGTTCAGCAGGAACCGGCTGTCCCGGATAAAAAGGGCTGATACCTTTAGTCAATGCATTCATTTTCAACACCCCCTTCTTTAAATTTAATGACCATAATAATAAGTTACAATTCTAATCATTCCGTCAATAAAAATCACAGGTTCTGAAATTAAGTCTGCTATTTCTTGGTCTGTTAGGGGTTATCTCTATCATAATACATTTATTGGATTAATTTTAGAGGACTGGTTAATCTGCTTATTCATGTTTGCTTCTATCGATCCTTAATTATCTTTCCGGCTGCCATAGCAAACGATACTCTTTCTGCCATATTTATAACATACTCAACAGGGTCAGTTATAGAACTTTCTTTCACATCCACCCCTATAATATCAGCCTTTCTGCCTACTGCTATCCCTCCGGTCACATCTTCAAATCCTATTGCCTTTGCCCCGTTAATAGTCGCCATCCTTAAAATCGTATTATTATCTATATCAGGAAAATTCTCCTTTACAATCCTCATTTCATAAAACATATTTAAACACTCGTTACTTGCAAGACTGTCCGTGCCGAAGGCAACATTTATATCGTTATTTAAAAATTCCCTTAACGGATATTTCCAGTTCCTTCCAAACCACCTGTTACTTCCCGGGCAATAAACCACTGATACATCATTCTCTTTTAAAATGCGGATATCTTCATCTGTTACTATGTTTAAGTGAATACCTGTAGTTCCTTTGAGTATTCCGAGACCCTCTAAGTAGCATACAGGGGTGGAATATGGAATTTTCCAATCATCATCCCAGACTCCAAACTCTGTCAACAGTCCCCTCATTGCACCAGAACCACCCTTTATAAACTCTACCTCTTCAGGTATCTCAGATATATGGATTGCAATTGGGAAACCTTTATTTTTTGCAAATTTGTAGCTTTCTTTTAATAAATCCCTTGAAACAGAATAAGGTGAGTGAGGGGCAATACCAAACCTCACATAATCCCCCCCGCCCCCCTTTACTAAAGGGGGAGATTGTGGGATTTTCTCCTTTAATACCTTCATTCTCTGATCTTTCAGTTCAGGGTTAAAGCCTGCGAACTCCAGAAATACAGTCCCTTTTAAACCCTTCTCTTTAAATATCCTTGCTGTAATCCCTGTCTGAGAGAAATCCCCTATTGCCGTAACACCTGATGATATGAGCTCATCCAATCCGTTTTTAATAGAAGATATTATCTCGTTTTCGTTATAGCTATTTCTCATAGATACAACCTCCCTTGCCCAATCTGTAAAGGAGAGCCCTCTTTTTATCTTACCTTTAAATCCTGTTAACTCTAAGTGGGCATGGGCATTAATAAGCCCTGGCAGGAGTATTTTGCCTGAGCAGTCAATTATCTCATCACAGGGAAATTTTGAGAGGTATCTCTTCTCCCCTACATTCGTAATAACATCATCCACTACAATAATTGCACAATCCTTTACAGGGGGAGAGGTAACAGGCAGAACCCAATCTGCCTCAATCTTTACAATTTTTCCTTTCAATCGAAAACCCTCATAATTTATCAACTAAATTTTTTTCAGACTTTTTTATTATAGACTGAAATAAATCCAAAGCGACAATTATCAAACGACCTTATCCATCTATCACCCTTTTATGATTGAATCTCAATCTTATTATTGCTAACATAAAAAAAGGGCGAGAGTGGCGGAACTGGCAGACGCGCTGGACTTAGGATCCAGTGGGCAACCATGGGGGTTCAACTCCCCCCTCTCGCACCACATATATAATAAGGTTTTTATAATCCTCGTATCTTCCAAAACCAATTATTAAAACCGTGTTAATTTCTTCCCCATTGACAAAACCTTGAGTGCCATTAAATCTACGAAATATAGCAGAATGCTTAAACCTTTACCTGCGGAAAGGTCTCATTAGGCAACTTTCTATTATTATAAATTTTGAGTGAAATTGAGGAAATTTCTCAAAAGTTTCTGTTGAGAGCCATTTTTCTTAAGTTTATATTCTACACCATGAAAACCAATTTAGATATGGATAGAACAAATTCATTAGGGCTTTTAAATTACAGCAAAGAATTCTATGAAGCCGCGAATATAATTAGGAATGATAAGGGCGCAATATCCACTGTTGCATACTATCTAATATGTCATTCTTTAGAATTATCATTTAAAGCTTTTTTACGAGGGAAGGGCGATTCGATAAATTCGTTGAAAAAGTTAGGTCATGATCTTGAAAAGATACTTAAAAAAGCTGAAGGAAAAAATATCAAGGACTTAATGCAAATTTCAGATGAATATAGAGAAGCTATTTCGATTGTTAGCACTTACTACTGCGAGAAGGAATTTGAATATATAAAAACAGGCTTTAAAACCTTTCCTAATATAGATATTCTATTAAGGTTTGCCGAAGATATTCTTTCAAACATACATAAATTTTGTATAAATAATATGAGACACCATAATGGAAAACAAACAGCAATTTCTTAGCACTTCTGGAATTTCAAAAAAGCTTTCATCAGTATTGGTTATGAAATCTACAGTAAGAAATGAAAACTATAGGGTCAAGCCTTGAATTTTGATATTACAGCAATATCTCAGTTATTGTTAAGAGGTAACTTATATAACTTCTTGCCTGAATAATAAGTATATGACTTTATATAGCTCCTGACTACCCATATTAACAATTTAAAATTTTTCCCCAAAGAAACTTGATATAATTTTGTATTATAGTATACTTGTAGACAAATAGATTTAAGTGGAGGTAATAATGGAAACGACAACTGTAAGAATTCATAAACAAACCCAGAAAAAACTTAAGAAAATCTCAATAACAGAGCATATCAATATAACAGATTTGATTGACAAGCTCGTGGATGAACATGAAAAGTCATTCTGGGAGGGATTTAACAGCGAAGCAAAAACACTTCTTGATAAATATGAAATTAAATCAAGAAAAACCTTTGAAAAGGTATTGAAAGATGGCCTCTCAAAATAAAGAATTCCCGAGGAGAGGTGAAGTATGGGCTGTAGATTTCAGTCCCTCAATTGGTTCTGAAATAAAAGAGCAACATCCTGCCTTGATAGTATCTGTAGATGAATTGAATGGCAGTCCATGGGGATTAATTGTAGTATGTCCTATTACAACCTTTAGAAAAGAGAAGCCCTTCAGATTGCATGTTCTTATATCCCCGCCTGATGGAGGAATAACGCACGATTCGGTTATACGATGTGATCAGATAAAATCAATATCAGTCCAGAGGTTCTCAAAGAAATGGGGAACAGTAAGTGAAGATACATTGCGAAAGGTAGATTATATTTTAAGAAGAATCCTCAGCCTGTAAAAATATAATATAGATTTAAAAATTATCCTGCAAAGAAATCCTTAATCAGCGGCCTATTTATCCTTTGCCCTTTCAAAGAGTGCCTGTATTTTCTTATTCTTCCTTTTCCAAATCTTCCTTTCCTCCTCAAGCTATCAGGTTTATCAGTATCAGAACACCTGGCTGAAATGAGGTATAATGTAAAAAATATTGGAGGTATCACTATGATTCATATTATCAGGTTCATCCATCTAAGCTCCCTTGTTGTATGGATAGGCAGCATAGTCTTTTTCAGTTTCATTGCTGCTCCGGGCATATTCAAAGTACTGCCGAGAGAGACTGCCGGAGAAGTAGTTGGAGAGATATTCCCGAAATACTGGCTCATCGGCTATATATGCAGCATTGCCGCGCTTCTTACACTCGCCTATATGGCTGCTTATGAAAAGATGATACCGGTTATAAAAATATCGCTCCTTGTGCTTATGACCATTATCACATTCTTTTCAGGGCTGGCAGTAGGGAGCAAGGCAAGGAGTATCAAGGCAGAGATAAAGGCAGTTGAAGAGCCGGCAAAAAAGGAGTCCTTGAGGATGGAATTTAAGTCCCTTCACCTGAAGTCTGTCATTCTCAACATTGCCTTACTCATACTCGGTGCTATCTTCCTATTCCTCACAGCGTATAACATAAGGGTGTAGAAAAGCTTAGACAGGCAATCATCAATTTTTCAAATTTTTCCATTGACAGCAATTTTTCATGAGTTTATAGTCTATACCATAAAACCAATTTACTAACTATTCTATTGGTTTTAAGTGCAGCAACCTTTATTCATTCAACATTATTCTGCAATTGGGTCTTTTGGTGTATTTGTTTTAGTTTAAAAATAACTTTCTCCTTTAATTACTTCAGTACAAGAAAG
>JACQQJ010000037.1 GCA_016207035.1 Nitrospinota bacterium
AGGGTTGGGGTGAGGGTGGGTGATTGAAAATGAAATCCCATCCCCCCATATCCTTCCATTCCGATTTTCTTAAAGGTAAAAGATAACCATATTTCTCAAATATAGCCTTCTTCTCTTCAGTAATAAATATATTTCTAGGGAAGGGATTTATCTTTAATGATTGTGACTCTATCAATACAATATCATCTGACAAACATTGAAAGCCATTCATGGAAAGTCCGACTGTCAGCATCGTCTTTCCACTCCCTGGTGCCGCCGGAAGGATAATCCCCCGATTATCCTTTACAACAGCACCTCCATGGACCTGATAAAATCCTTCCATTTTTTCAAGGGCGTTATCAATGATAGACCATTCAACAAAAGAGATGAATTCAAAGGGGTCTCTGGTTTCATAAATCAACTTTTTATTCCCCCTTAATGCTTGTCCCTGAATGCTTCCCTGATCACTACTTTCAAGGGCAAGTTTATCAGGGAAAGTGGGATTGAGGGGGTTATTATCCCCCCTTTTTATAAATGGGAGCGGGGGGGATTTCTGATAAACCCTTCCGTAAAATCCCCCCTCTAACCCCCCTTTGAAAAAGGGGGGTGGAGAGGATTGAGTGTCTTCAGAGACATCCAAAAAATATTTAAAATCCTCCACTATCCCTTCCTCCTCCTTGAGGAGGTTTGGGAGGGGATGGTTTCCCCCCTGATTATTCTCTTGAATATAAAAGGGGAGGAATAAATTTTTAATCTCTTTAAGGACAGGAGGGGAATTTGATTCAACACAGATTACGATATTATTGAATTTATAGAAATTATGATGTTGTATCAGGCGGGGACTCCTGCAAGAGGTTATTTTCCTTAAACTTTTCTATAGTCTCTTCTATATCTCTAAAGGCGGTATTAAGGTCGACATTGAATTTCGTTGTTATCTCCCTTGCTATTTCAGACAATTCATGTCTGCCATCACAAAAATCCCATATAAATTTTGCCGTGATATTAAGGGAGTGGACTGTATTATTGGTGTGATCATATATGATACTTTCATCCTCAATATCCCTGATGAGGAGGTCGTTCCTCCTGACAGGCTTATGAGAATCTAAAGCTGGCATATCTCAATCCTCACCGTGTTCCATCTCAAGCCCACCGCCCCCACCTCGTGGACTGTGTTTCATCATCATCTTCTTAGAAGGATGTCTTACACCTCTGTCACGACCTTCAAAAGGTCTACCTCCTTCCTCATCTGCCCATGCATTTGCTATCAAAATTGTCTCAATCCTGGGAGTTACATAGGTGAGAAGTGCTGCCCCTACAACACCTGCCTTTATAAAATCACGCCTTGAAATATCTGACAATCAACTCACCCCCTTTTTTATCAATATATTGCCATTTGACTGGAAAGTCAATAGATTAAAAGGTCTCCATTAAATTTATAGCAGACCTTGTTCTATCTATATTAAAGCTTGCAGCAGAGAGGATTTCACCATTTTTTGAACTTATGAATTTTACATTTATATCAATATTTGTACCAAGGTCAATTATCTCGCCCAAAAAAAATGCATCTGCATTCAGACCCTCACCGAGTCTATTCATTGTCTCATTGTTCAAGCCACCAGTGGATACGATATTATTAACCTTTAATACCCCAAGGACCTCTCCCCTTTGAACCACCTTGAAATAGTTCTTCTCTATTATTGTCTCTGAAAGCTTTGAACTCAGGTATTTTCCAAGGATAGACACCTTTCCATTGAAATTTATGAAATCCATAACTGCAACCCTGTTTATCTTATCCGTTCCAGCTGCAGCAAGCTTTTCCTTTGTTACAGATTTCACCAATTGGTCTGTCAGTGCCTTAATCTTCCCTTCGTAATATCTGGCATCTGTTACTATGATTACCTGTTTTGCACAACCAGCAAGCAAGAGAAGGCAGAAAATAGAAGATAGAAGGCAGGTAAAGGTAGAGGTAGAGGAAAAATCTTTACCTTTACCTCTGCCTGCTTTTTCTCCTGACTTCTGACTATTTTGGTAAGTTTTCTTCATCTATTGAATCAGTTATATAGAGAAGGGGGGTATCCTTGAGTTTTATTATCTTCTCTCCAGCAATCTTCCTCCCTTTATCATCAAATATTATCTGAAGGGTAGGCCTTAAAGGGGATAACTCATCAAGCTCAATAACCATCCCTATTGCCTTTGAATTTAACCTTATATAACTGTAAAGGGGAAAGGCAGAGAGTTTGGTAAGCATAGCCTTAATTACCTTCTTATCAAAGGAATCCCTCTCTTTCTGCACAATCATTTTTACTGCCTCATTTGGAAGATACCTCTTCCTCTGTGGTCTCTTATGGGTGAGTGCCTCATATACATCAACCACTGAGACAATTTTTGCATATATATGTATCTCATCCCCCTTTAATCCATGAGGATAACCCTGTCCATCCACCCTCTCTTGCTCCTGAAGGGCAACCTCTGCTATCCACGGATATTCTGGATAAAGCTTTGATAATATTTCATGACCAAAGATGGGGTGCCTTTTCAGCAAATTGAACTCCTCATCTGTCAATTTCTCAGTCTTATTAACTATACTATCAGGGATACGGAGCATGCCGGTATCATGCATGAGTGATGCAGTTGCAAGCTCAGTAAGCTGTTTCCTGTTAAAACCAAGTCCTTGCCCTATCTTTAATGCATATACCATGACATTAACCCCGTGCAAAACAGTCGTATCTAATCCCTTCGAGTAGATTGCCTTTTTGTACAGGATATCCAGTGACTCAGTATTATCCACAATCTGTTCGATTAATTTAAAACCTTGAGACAGTTCAGGTTTCCCCCCAGCCTTTATTGCAGTAATAACACCCTTTGCAAATTCATAAATATTATCATAAATCTGCTCATATTGTTTTAGCCTTTCCTTATCTTCTGCCTTTTTTGCTATCTCCTTTTTCTCAGTTACAATATCTTTAAACTGAACACCAGCTTCCAGTTTTTCAAAGGTATTTTGGTCAACAGTCTCTTCCTTTTTCCCCATCACCATATCTTTAAACTGAACATCTGCCTCTATTTTATTAAATGAATCCTGATCAACAGTCTCCTCCTTTTTATCCTCTTTCAGTATTGCAGGCTTGTTTTCCTGTTCAGAAACAGACTTTTTCAGGGTGTCCTGTTTAATAATATCAGATAATCTAACCATATTTAATTTCAGATTTCGAATTTTGAATTTCAGATTTAAATTCCAAATCCGAAATCCGCAATCCCAAATCTGATTACCCCCTATCCTCAATTAATTTCAGAATCAATTTCGAATCTATTACCGTTGTCTTACTGCTGAACCCTACCAGCAAGGCTAAATCACATATATTATTTATCCTCCTCGGAACCCCCTGGGTATATTCGTGTACCTTTATTATAGACTCCTTTGTAAATACATTCTTTTGCATACCAGCGGTCTTCAGACGAAACATGATATATTTTGCTGTTTCATCAAGATTTAATGTCCCGAGATGATATTTTATTGCAACCCTCTGTTCAAATTGTGGTATTGCAATTATATGGTTGCGGAGCTCTGGCTGCCCAATGAGTATAAGGGTCAACAAAAATCTCTCATTCAACTGGAAGTTCAGGAGTAGTCGGAGCTCCTCATAAGTATCAGCATTATTTATTACCTGTGCCTCATCAATTATAATTATTGTATCCTTACCTTTCTTCATATTGTCCAATATTGTTTCGTTAAGAAAATGTGAGAGTTCTGCCTTTGACTCTGAAGTCTTTTTTATGCCGAGCTGATAGAGAATTTCTCTCAGAAAATCTATAGGGGGAAAGCTGGGATTTGCTATAAGTGCAATTTCATATGGACCCCCTGCAAGCTGCTGTATAAATGCCCGACTCAGCATGGTCTTCCCACAGCCTACCTCCCCTGTGAGCATTGCAGCACCCTTCCTCGCCTTTACCGCAAACATCATCCTCATAAGGGCTTCATCGTGCTGAGGGAAATGATACATAAAACGCGGGTCAGGGACATTTTCAAAGGGGGATTCTTTTAATCCCCAATACTCATTATACATATAGTCATAATACTATACAAAACTTTATTTTAAAATATAATAAGGGTATAAAAAGCCATAAAATCAAGGATTAAGGTAAACTCCATGTGAAGGTCTTTGCGCTTCTAATGGTAAAATAAAATTAAATCCCTTAAATCCCCTTCTTACCTATTCTTATCAAATATAATCCGAAGTCCATCAAGGGTAAGAAATGGATTTATCTCTTTTATTGTCAGGGATTCATGGGCTATCAATTCTGCAAGCCCACCTGTTGCAACCACATATACATTACCCCCCAATTCCTTTTTCATCTCTTCTACAACCCTGTCAACCAAACCTGCATAGCCATATATTGCCCCAGACTGCATGCTGCTTATAGTATTTCGTCCTATAACCTTTTCAGGTTTAATTAATTCCACCTTTGGCAGTTTTGCAGCCCTCTCAGAGAGTGCATCCATTGATATAGCAATTCCAGGTGCAATAACACCTCCTAAATATTCACCCTTCTGAGATACTGCATCAAATGTGGTTGCAGTGCCGAAATCTACTGCTATGAGCGGTCCTCCGTATCTCTCATACCCTGCAACTGCATTGACTATCCTGTCAGCCCCTACCTCCTTAGGATTATCATATAAAATTGGTATGCCAGTTTTTATACCAGGACCAATAATAAGGGGAGATGAGTGAAAATATCTATGGGATAGATTTTCTAAAATGGGAAGGATAGGTGGGACTACACAGGATACGATCACATCCTTTATGTCTTCAAACTTCAAATTGGCAATTGAAAACAATCCCTTAAACAATGCTGCAAATTCATCATCCGTCCTATTTCTTTCTGTCTCAATTCTCCAATGGATAATGAGTTTCTTTCTTTGATAAATACCGAGCACAATATTTGTATTTCCTATATCAATCGCTAATAACATACTTCCCCCGCAGATATTTTTTTAAGAGAGCCGTCATTCAACTGAATGAGGAGAGAACCATCATTTTCTAAATCTAAAGCAACTCCATCAAATACCTTATCCCCTAAATTAACCTTTACTTTTCTGTGACCAAGTGTATCGGAAAGTTCCTTCCACCTCTTTATAATCTTTATAACATGTACACCTCCCTTTACAAATCTTCTATACCAGTATTCAAATTTATTTAATAGCTCTGCTGTTAACAAATTCCTATCTGTTCTATTTCCTGTTTCTATCATTATAGATGTTGCCTTATCTTTTAATTCATCGGGAAAACCTTCACCCCCCCACTCCCCCCCTTGCAAAAGGGGGGATGAAGTGGGGTTATTCACATTTATCCCTATACCAACAATTACTATCTTCCCTCTTGAAATTGCCTCTGTCAGTATCCCCCCTGCCTTTTTCCCGTTTATAAGTATGTCATTAGGCCATTTGAGAGAAACACAAACTAATTTCGGATTTCGGATTTCGGATTTCGGATTTTTAAAATCTGCAATCTGCAATCTGCAATCTGCAATCCTATTTATTGCCTCTGCCACTGAAACACCCGCAACAAGTGTCAACTGAGGTATGACCCTTTCCGGCTTAAGGATGATTGACAGATAAATACCCACGCCTGCTGGAGATTCCCATTTCCTGCCCAATCTCCCCCTCCCCTTACTCTGGGAATCAGCAATTACAACTGCTCCTTCCTTACAACCATTAACTGCAAGCCCCTTTGCAATATCATTTGTTGATCCAACCTTATCATAGAGATATATCTCAGAGCCGATAAATTCCGTTGACAGATAATTTTTTATCCTTTGGCTATCAATTTCCATTTTTAAACTTTAAAAAGCCTTAGTTTTTATACTGCCTCCCATATTAAATCCCAAAAATATCATGAATCCTTCTCTTCCACTCATCACCAAATATCACCTGAAATTCAATCCTTTTCTGACCAAATTCAAGATTTAATTCTCTCCAATCCCTCTGCTGTCCCAGTTTATTGCAGAAATCAAAGATATCCTTTTTGTATTCCGTGTCTTCATTCTTTAAATGTATTCCCTTCGTCTCAACTACATATACCTTATCGTAATCATACTGCTTTTTATCATTAGCATCGGTAAAAATAAAGTCAGGATAGATTTTATGTTTTTTCCAGCCCTGAACATAATAATCCTGTCGCGATAAGTTTCTATACCACCACAAAAGTTTTTCCTGTTCATCAAGGTAAATTGCTACAGACTTCTCCATATCGTTAAACCTTTCTTCTTCGACAAATTCAAAGAGGCTTCTCTGTATCGGAGTATTATCGTGTCTTACAAGAGATTTGGAATTATTTCTCACCTTTATAGCGTTTGGTAGCTTATAGCCTCCTTTATCGGAAAGCAGAAAAAACCACAAGACCCTTTGCTCGATTAACTCTCTAAATACATGCTCTGCCAATCTATCCCTTTCCTTTTCAAGATACCTTCTTAATTCTAAAGGGTCGTGCAAATTACGCTTTCGTTTTTCTACTG
>JACQQJ010000038.1 GCA_016207035.1 Nitrospinota bacterium
ACTATATGGGGTCGCTAACTACGAGAAAGTCGTATGGTTTAAAAGGATATGTTGCGTTGTTCAATATATCTGGCGACGATTGGGGGTTGGAGGCTTCGTCCTCCAGCCTACCAGCTAATCGGTGGCTTGTGGTTAATCAGTCTTATCTTTTTTAATAAAATTTAAGATGAATTCACAATATTTATGATAATCCTTCAAGCAGTCTGAAACTGAATTGTAAATTTTACTGTAGTCAGTCTCTTCATCATATTCATGAATTAGTATATTCCTTGTACCCACACTTTTTGAAATCTCATCACCAAATTCTTTTGGATAAACGCCTATTTTTGAGAGCTCAGTAAAGGTTTCTTTATAGGTCTTTGGAGTCTTAACATCTTCTGTTGCAAATTCAAGAAGCAGATGATGATTTATGTCAACAGCCCTCATAATGATCTTCTCAAGCAATCTTTCCAGTGTATTCTGTTTATAAAAATCTCTGACTATCTCCTTAAAAGAAAATTTTGCAAGATCAGAAAGTCTCACCAGATCCTCTTGAATTAACGATATTTTTCTGTAAACGAAGTCTTTATTAAGCATAAATTTTCTCAGCAATTAATTTCTGTCTTTTAAAAATAAGCCTTTTTTCCAGCATTCGCAAATCTTTCGTCTCAATATAGTCCCTGAAAGCAAAAGACTTAAAAGAGAGATAATCAACCTCGTTACCATAAAGCAATAAGCCATTTGAAGTAATCTCATATCTTAAAAGTGGATCGGCATTATTTAAATTGGTCAAATCAATCTTATAATCAGGAATGCATAAAATCTTTGAAATACCAAATAAGATATTAGTATAATCTTCCAGCTTATCAATATTTTTGGTATTTGAGGTAAAAACAGCAATATCAAAATCACTTCTCTCGCTGAAATTTTTATCTGCCTGTGAGCCAAAGAGAATGATAAATTTGATGCCATTCTTACAGGCAAACTCATTTAAATGTAATTGTTGATATTCTGAGAGGTGCATGAAAAAATAATATCATGAATATACCCCTCTTAGCAATTTAATGAAAAAGGGATTTTAGAAAAACTATAGCCTTCTTTGACAGTCTCGGATTTTGATAGTATATTTAATTAAAATGGGCTAATACAGTTAAGAAAGCTGGTTAATATGAAGAGAATTGGACTCTTAGTTTCAATAATTTTTATGTTTAATCGCCACTGATTTTACCATAGCCCGCCCAATTTCTATTCTTTTAAAATATAGACAGGATTAATAGGATAATTTAGTTAATATACTATTATGAATGAAAAGAGAGGTGTTTTCGAAAGATTGAAATTTGGTCTATCAAAAACCCGAACTGGATTTATAACAGGGCTGACAAGGATAATCGGCAGAGGCAAAATAGATGAGGAGCTTTTTGAGGAGCTCGAGGAGTTATTAATAACAGCCGATGTGGGTGTTCATTCTGCTTCTAAGATACTTTCTGGTTTACGAGAGGATGTAAAGATAAATAAGCTTAAAGAACCCGGCGATGTAGAACAGTGTTTGAAAGACAGGATACTAAAGATTATTAAACAGGATAATTATTCTTTAAGTATAAAGGACTATAATCCTTTTGTAATCATGGTAATAGGCGTTAATGGCTCAGGAAAAACTACCACTATAGGAAAACTTGCCAGCAAATACAGAAGGGAAGGGAAAAAAGTTTTAATCGCTGCAGGAGATACATTCAGGGCTGCTGCTATTGAACAGCTTGAGATATGGGGTAACAGGAGCGGATGCCCTGTGATTAAACACCAGAGCGGCGCAGACCCATCAGCAGTTATATACGATGCAATTCAATCTGCAAAGCATAGGGGTTATGACCTCATGATAGCGGATACTGCAGGAAGGCTTCATACAAAGGTGAACCTGATGGAAGAGATGAAAAAGATAAAGAGGGTCATGAATAGGGAAATTAGCGGAGCTCCCCATGAAATACTTTTAGTCCTTGATGCAACTACAGGTCAGAATGCAATATCCCAGGCGAAATTGTTTAATGAAGCAGTTGGTATAACCGGCATCGCCCTTACAAAGCTTGATGGGACAGCAAAAGGGGGTGTGGTTATCAGTATTATTGATGAGCTAAAGATACCTGTCAAGCTGATTGGAATCGGTGAAGAGATAGATGACCTCAAAGAGTTTGAGCCTGAGGAATTTGTAGAGGCACTCTTTGAGAGATGAATACTTTTTTTAGTTGTAAATAATATACATGAGATGTCTTCCCTCCGATAAACTCAGGGCATTGCTTATCAATCCATGGATACATGATTTTTCAGCACTTAATTTGTGGTCAGCACCTCTCGGCTTATTAAAGGTAGCAGAATTCCTAAGCCAATTTGATTGTAAAATATCTTATATTGACTGCCTTGATACTATAAAACCAAAATCCTACGGAACGGGAAAATACAGAAGACAGCCGATACAGAAGCCTTTAGTCTTAAGGCAAATCCCAAGAAAGTTCTGCAGATACGGTATAACAATAGAGGAATTTCAGTTTAGGCTAAAGTCTATAATGCCTGTTGACATCATCCTCGTAACCTCAATAATGACATACTGGTATACGGGGGTTGCGGAGACGATAGATCATATCAAAAAAATATACGGTGATGTCCCTGTCATACTTGGTGGCATCTATGCAACACTCTGTCCTGACCATGCCAATATGTATTCAGGTGCTGACCTTATTTATGAAGGAAGTATAGAAACTCGTAGTGAGCGAAGCAAATCTAATGGGCTTGAGGCTGTGATAAGAAATTTTGGCTTGAGACTGACTAATATCACAGATAAAAAGGCTTATTATAAACTCGGACTCATAAACTGGCAGTTTACTCCACTTTTAACTGCTTCAGGCTGTATCTTTTCATGCACCTACTGTGCCTCAAGGCTCTTGAACAAGGATTTTATAAGAAAAACCCCCGATGAAGTATTTAATGAGATAGAAGAATTTTATAAACTTGGAATAAGAGATTTTGCATTTTATGACGATGCCCTACTGACAGACAGCGAAGATCACCTGAAACCAATCCTTAAAAAAGTCATACAAAAAGGCTTGCCTGTCAGATTCCACGCACCAAACGGCATCCATGTGAGGTTTATTGATAATGAACTTGCAATGCTGATGAAAGCTTCTGGCTTTAAGACCCTGAGGCTGAGTCTTGAAACTGTTTCCCCTGCAAGGCAAAAGCTAACTGGCAGTAAGGTAAAGACAGATGAATTTGTGAATGCTGTTACTCTCTTAAAAAAGTCAGGCTTTACAAAAAATGAGTTTGGTGTTTATCTCATGTATGGACTTCCGGGACAGAGTCTTGATGAGGTAAAAGAAGGTGTAAAATTTCTTAAGTCCCTTCATGTAAATATAAACCTCACAGAATTCTCACCAATACCGAATACAAAGATGTGGAATGAATTGCTGGCAAAGGGGATTATCAGTAAAGATATAGACCTCCTCCTTACAAACAATTCAGTCTATTATTACCTTTACTCAGGATACGATTTAAAAGAGCTAGAAAAACTGAAACTCGAGGTTAAGGCTTACAATTCCTCATAAAGTTTGTACCTCTACGGCAGGGTAAGGGTTAAAAAAGTTGTAATCTGGTATTCTCTATGGTATTCTTTCTTACAGGAAATAGTATTATGGGGAGGTGATAAGATGTCAGTTACAAAACTTGGTATAAGTTTTCCAGCAGAACTTGTAGAAGAAATAGATAGGGTATCAAAAAGTCTGAAAAAGAGCAGAAGCGAGATTGTCAGGGATGCCATTATAAAGATGATTAATGATAATAAAAAGCGGCAGGCTGTTCAAAAGGCAGAGAAAATTTATAAAGAGATTGAGGACGACGATAGGCAGCTTGCAGAGGATTTTTTGAGTATTTGTGCAGAACCTGTCGTTACATATAAAACCACAAAAACAAAGAGAAAATGAAACAGCCAAGAAGAGGCGAAATATATTTTCTTGATTTCAGCCCTTCAAAAGGCAGAGAGATGAAGGGGCATCATCCAGCTCTTATTATTCAGAATAATATTGGCAATAAAATGAGTGGTCTTACGATAGTTGCCGCAATAACGAGCAACATCAAAGTCGCTGACCTTCCAGTTGGCATTTCTATGACACCAGAAGAAAGCGGACTTTCCCATAAATCGGTAATTCATCTCGGACAGATTTATACCATTGATAAAGAGAGACTCCAAAAACTTGTAGGCACCCTCCCCGGACACAAAATGTCAGAAGTTAACAAGGCTATAGAAATTAGCCTTGGACTAAGAGAGTTTTGGGAATAGATAAGATGTAATGACCCAGATTACAGAAGACACCTTTGAACAGGTTCTACACCTTTTTAAAGAAACTCCAGAGATTGACCTTCAAGAAGCAGCCTTCATTGACCCTTATGGCATGGTCAGCATCCTTGAGATTGGAGAGCTTTTCAAATCAAAGGGGACTCAAAAAACCCTCCATCTCCCTAAATCAGAAGAGGTCCTAAAATACCTTGAGAGAATGGACTTCTTCAAATTTGCAGACAGCTACTTCAATCTTGAGCCTCCCAAACCAAAAATATCGGAAAAATATCTGAGAAGCTCTTACTCCGATGTACTCCTCGAAATCACACCGATAGAAAAATCCGACGACATCCATTTTATAGTAGGAAGGGTTAAAGACCGTGCAAATACAATACTAAAAAGGCATCTTAATTATGATGAAAGAGCAATAAATGGCTTTATCGTAGCTCTTTCGGAGGTTTGCCAGAATATAATCGAGCATAGTGAAAACAAGGGATTTGTGGGGATTCAGAAGTATCATTTTCACCAGAAGATTAATAAGAATGTTGTCAAAATTGCAGTCATGGACTTAGGAATAGGCTTCAAGAAATCCCTGTCAGAGAGATTTCCATTTAGGAATGATTTTGAAGCAATAGAAAAGGCACTCCTTCACAGAGTTTCACGATATGCAGATGAAGGAAGGGGACACGGACTCGCTGCCGTTAGAAAATTTGTTAATCAATGGAACGGTAAAATTTCCATCCGTTCAGGAACTGCAAAGCTTTCCATAATCCCCGATTGGTCATGGGGAAAAGAAAAGGAAACTAACCTCACCCATTTCCCCGGCTCTCAGATAAACATAATGCTGCCGGAGATTGAAATCAGCCATTGATTTTTGTGATGTATTATTTTATGATGTAACAGGAGGTGATGTAATATGTATAGAACACAGATATTGCTTAAAGAAAAACAGTATGAATTCTTGAAAAGGCTTTCTGAGGAAGAGAAAAAGAGTATCTCACAGATATTGAGGGAGATTATAGAGAGTTATTCAAAAAAGTCAAAAGTTTACTCTCTCTCTTCATTAGCTGGTATATTAGAAGATACTGAGTCAGATGGTGGAGACCATGATAAGTGGATTTATAATAAAAAATGAGAGACCATATATTCATAGATACTAGTGCCCTGTATGCCCTTTTTAATTTAAAGGCTTCTGAACATGGAAAGATAAGAATTTTTTTCAATAATTTTAAAGGAAAGGTATTCATAACCAATTATATTTTTGATGAGATTATTACCCTTGTAAATGCAAGGGCAGGACATGAAAAGGCAGAGTATGTTGGAAATATCCTGCAAAAATCCCCACAGATAGAGAAGGCATGGATTACCCCTTCTGATGAAAAGGAAGCATGGAAACTCTTTGTGGCAAGAAAAGATAAGGCATATAGTTTTACAGATTGTACAAGCTTCGTCGCAATGAAAAAACTTAAAATATCAAAATGCCTATCCCTTGACGAACACTTCAAACAGGAAGGTTTTGAAGATATTTTATAGCCTCCTCCTGCCTAAAATTTAAACGCCTTTTTAGTACTTTTTCCTTGACAAATATTTTTATTTATGATTCAATAGAATCAATTGAACTTAATTTTCTTTTCCTCGCACCTTATGGGGAGAGGATGAAGGTGAG
>JACQQJ010000042.1 GCA_016207035.1 Nitrospinota bacterium
ATTTTTAATGTTTTGTCAAGAATTTGTGAAGGGGGGGATTCTGCGGGTAAAGGGGTAAATGATGGCTGGATATCGTTTACATGATATCCAGCCTTTAGGTGAATTTTACTTTGTTGCGGTAAAGAAGATTATAACTCCTGAATTTTCACGAGTTGTAGTTATTACAGACAGCGGAATTTCAGCCTTTTTGATAAGTGCCCAGAACTGTTCCTCTGTTCGCTGTAAAAAGCCATCCCAGGCAAGGAGCCATTGGGTATCAAAAGTTTTATAACAATGACAATCCTTGAATGATGCTATCAGACTTCCACCTGGTGTGAGCAATTTATACAGCGAACCAAGTAAAAGGATAAGCACATCATCTCCCAGATAGTCATAGAGTCCTGTGCTGTATATAATATCCTGCATCCCAAACTCTTTAAGATTTCTATTGTGGTTTACCATCTTCAAGGCATTATATTTGCGAAACTCAAGATTCTCTGATGAAAGACCAGTGTATGATAAGCGGTCAGCAGAAAATGCCAGGGCATCAGAATCAAAGTCTATGCATGTTAGTTTTGCTCCGGATTTTTCAATATCAGAGGCAAGCTCGAATACCTCACGGCTTGAACCGCAGGCTATATCAAGGATTTTGGGGGTTTTTCTGTTCTTAATCTCTCTTTCGAGGAGTTTCCGTAATGTTATTCTTCTCTCTCTCACTGCTACCGCCAGGGTCGCTGAGAGGAAATATTTATCCAGGTAATATCCGATGCCGCTTGAAAGAGGTGTATTCCTATATACAGCATCCAGCATCATATAGTCACCCTGATAACCCTGAGGCCATATCCTTGCCCGATTAAAATAACTCTTTGAGATAAGATGTTTTGTTTTCTCACGAAATTCATTCTGTGCCTCTTTTATCAGAATCTTATCATAGTCAACCCCCAATTCAAATTCCTCACAAACTTTTCTCATATCAGTAATTGCCTCTGTAACCCCCCTGAAAAGCACCTCAGGACTTTCCCTGTGATCAAGACACCTTTGCTCAAGGGCCTCCATTTTTTCATTAAATCTTACAGTTGCCCTGTCGAGGAGTCTATAATACTTTTCTGTAGCCTCCTCTATGGTCCAGATATTTTTTTTAATTACACTATCAGCATAGGTTAGTAAATTTTCCATTTTTTCCCTCCTCTTGATTTGATAAATGATTTCTTTAATCGGTCTTTTATAAAAAAATATTAAGTTTTTAATAAGTAATTATTTTTTGCAGGTATGTTGATTTCAGATACTTTTCATAGGTTACATCCTTTTCACCTCCTCCCTCCTCAGACTTTTTTCTTAAGATAATCTATCTATCACCCCCTTTTTAGTTAAGTAGTTAAACATCTCGCAAACCCCTTAAAAATCTAAGCTCTACAGGCAATTTAAAATTCATTTTTATCGCAAATTTTTTAACATATCCCTAAATTCTGCCGGTTCGGAAATCAAAAGTAGTTTCGTAAGGCATAAGCCCCCCATGTATAAAAAATAACTATCTCTATTGAGCAGACCCTCTGATTTTTAATGATATACGCAGAAGGAAATCCATATCTACGCATTTCTTGCTTTTTTTAATGCATTTTTTGTATAGCTGGCTTAATTATTAGAAAGGGAAAGATGGGGCTTGCTGCTTTTAAAATTTTTTTGAAGGGCTACATGAAGGGGTGTTTTTTAGAAAAATTATAAATTTTCGTTTATCTGTTTCCGATATTCCCGTGGCGGTATTCCATACATTCTTTTAAATATCCGTTCAAATTGAGTAAAACTTTTGTAGCCGACAAAATAAGCTATCTCTGTAATGTTTAAATTATGACTCTTGAGCAATTCAGCGGCATTCTTTATCCTCACGCAATTGAGATACGATATAAAGCCCTGCCCAAATCTTTCTTTAAATAATCTGCAGAAATTAAACTTGTTCATCCCCACCCTGCCTGCAACTTTATTGAGTGTAAAATCTTCCATAAAGTGTTCTTCTATATAAAAGGCTATGCTATCCAGAATAAAATCTTTCCTGCTTTCAACATATTCGAGTTCAAAATCTTCCTCATGAGTCAGCCCCGTGAGTAATTCTGATATCCTTTTCTTGAGATACGAAAGCCTCATCGGTTTTTTTATATAATCAGTTGCTCCGATCCTCAGCGCCCTTATTGCAACAATCTCTGTTCCATAGGCAGTTATCATTATTACCGGTAGCTGTGTATTTGTCTGTCGTATAAATTTTAACAATTCAAATCCATCTCCATCCGGTAAGGCATAGTCAATAAGTGCAAGATCTATATGATGGTAAGAGATTTTGCTGACAGCCTCAGAACATCTTGAGGCATCTATCACTGTATATTCTTTTTCAAGGAAATCCCTAATCATTGTCCTTACTACTTCATCATCTTCTACAACAAGAATAGATTTCCTTATCATAATCTAATCCCCCGGGGTAATATTTTCCTGGCGGTAATATTATGA
>JACQQJ010000044.1 GCA_016207035.1 Nitrospinota bacterium
CCTCTCCTCACCATTATACCCCCCCCCATCTAAAAATAAATTTTCAATTATCATAATGAAAAATTAAATATTTCCTCTTTATAGGTGTTCAATTATTTTGCTCTTTACTCTCCTCTTCAGGCTTACCTTGTCCTTTGACTTCTTTCTGAAACTTTGCAAATTCATGGTTTATAATCACATCATCGATAATCCCATAGAGTTTTGCATCATCACCTGACATAAAAAAGTCCCTGTCAGTATCTACCC
The DNA here is from genome assembly GCA_016207035.1 of Nitrospinota bacterium. Taxonomy (GTDB): domain Bacteria; phylum Nitrospinota; class Nitrospinia; order UBA9942; family UBA9942; genus JACQQJ01. The sequence continues at coordinate 247 of JACQQJ010000044.1, forward strand.
TGATTTTTTTTAACGGCTGACCTGTATGTTTTGATAAAATGGCATCAAGTGTCTCCCTCATTTTCAATATCTCTTTAGCATGGATCTCAATATCAGCAGAAGGCCCCTGAAATCCACCCGAAGGCTGGTGTATCATTATCCTTGAATGCGGAAGGGCGAATCGCTTCCCCTTTGTCCCTGATGAAAGAAGCAGGGCACCCATGCTTGCTGCCTGCCCTATACATATAGTTTGAACATCTGGTTTTATATACTGCATGGTATCGTATATAGCCAGTCCTGATGTAACAATACCTCCAGGGCAATTTATATATATGTAAATATCCTGTTCAGGGTCTTCAGCCTCCAGGAACAAAAGTTGTGCTATGATAAGATTTGATTCATGGTCATCAACAGGGGAGCCTAAAAAAATTATTCTGTCTTTTAAAAGACGGGAGTAAATATCATATGCCCTTTCACCTCGCGGTGTCTGTTCCACCACCATGGGAATTAAATTCATTTACCTGCCTCACTTTCTTTGTCAATAGAGATATCGCTGATTTTTAATTGTTTTATTATAGCATCAAAGGCCTTATCAATCAATATCCTATTTTTTAATATCTTAATTGAACTATTGTTCTCCATCTTTCTCTTTAAGACATGAAAATTTTCTTTTATTGATAAGGCATACCTCTTTATCTCATCATCCACTTCTGCATCACTAACTGTTACAGATTCTTTCTCAACAATTTTATCAATAATGATCTCTCCCCTCACACTTTTTTCAGCTGACTCCCTGAATCTCTCCCTTATCTCCTGTATATTGACATCAGTTTTATTAACATCAATTCCCTGCGATGCCAGCTGCTGATAAGCCCTCTGTGCCATAGAGTCTATTTCCTTTTCTATAAGAACAGGGGGTACTTCAAATCTATTTATTGCTATTAATTTATCAATCAGTTCACTCCTCAATTGAGAATCGGCATTCAGTCCCTCCTTCTTTTCTAAATCCTCCCTTATCCTTTTCCTTAATTCCACAAGATTCTGATACCCGCCAACCTCCTTTGCAAAATTATCATCGATGGGCTTTAATCTCCTCTTCTTAATTTCCTTTATAAGTACCTTAAAATTTACCTCTCTCCCTTTCAATTCCTTATCGGAATAATCAGAAGGGTATATTATTTTAATCTCTTTTATGTCCCCTTTTTTAAGACCTATCAACTCCTTTTCAAATTCAGGTAAAAAGGTATGGGAACCAACAAACACCGGAGTATTCATTCCCTTTTTTATTGATACATTGTTTGAAAAGCCTTCGAAATCGAAGATTACATGATCGAAATTCTCAACCGGCAGGGAATCACTACTCTCAAATTCTGCCTGCATCTCCTGAATCCTCTTTAATTCCTTTTCCACATCCTCATCTGTTACCTTCACTATGGTCCTTGTAAATTCAAGGGTGCTAAAATCTTTCAGGGTTATGTCTGGAAGGGTCTCAACAGTGACATTGAATGAGAGTGGTTCACCATGTTCTATTTTAACATCTTCAAAATAAGGCTGATTAACAGGTTGAATATTATACTCTTTTATTACCCTGTTGTAAGTATCAGGGACTATCTTTTGAAGGACATCAGATTCTACACTCTTACCGTAATGATGCTCTAAAACCTTTCGCGGGGCCTTTCCCTTACGAAAACCATGGATTTTTACGGACCTGTTAAGCCTTTTATATGCCTCATCAATCTCTTTATCCAACATCTCTGCGGGGATTTCAATCTTTAATTTCTTTACACACGATTTAATATCAGATACATCTACTTTCAAGATTACCTCCATTTCGATTTAACTATTTTTTAATATAACACAGCATGCGAAAAAATTAAAGGGTCTTGATAATATATATCTTGATAATATACTGGAAGTATTTGACATTAGGTTATTTTAGTGATAGATACTCTAAATAATGAAAAAGAAAGAAGAGGAACATGAAAATCTTGAGAGATGGCTAATCTCCTACTCTGATTTTATAACACTCCTCTTTGCCTTATTTGTTGTTCTCTTTGCTATAACAAACATTAACCTGAAAAAATTGAGGCTTGCAGCAAAGTCTATTCAGTTTGGTTTCGCAGCCTCTGGAACAGGAGGGACAGGTGCCCTCCCTATAATTAAAGGACCGCCGGGAGAGGTTTTTGTAACAGGTAAATATAAAGAAGAGTTTGTAGATTATGAGCAACTCGCAACTGCAAGAGAAAAGATAAGGTATGAATTAACAGACCATATAAAAAACTATGGGACAGATACTGATATCTTTGATTTTAAATTAGATGATAGAGGGCTCATCATAAGGCTTTCGGCAAATTATTTTTTTAATACTGTTGATGCAAGTCTCCATCCTTCTCTTATACCTGTGCTGGATAAAATATCAGCTGTGCTTAAACCTTTAAATTATGAGATAAGGGTTGAGGGGCATACCGATAGTATTCCTGTTCAGAGCAATATATATCCTTCTAACTGGGAGCTTTCATCAATGAGGGCAACAAATGTGGTAAGATATCTTACAGAAAAAAAAGGATTCCCCCCGGAGAAGTTATCTGCTGCTGGCTATGCCTCCTATCATCCTATTGATACAAATGCGATGGAGAGCGGGAGGGCAAAAAACAAGAGGATTGATATTATCGTATTGGGAAGAAGCAGTACAAAAAGAAAATAAAAACCCTTTATGGAAATAACAACAATCATGGGTCTCTTTCTCGGCATATTTGCTGTCATTGGCGGACAGGTATTGGAAGGGGGACATATTGGCTCTATTATGCAGCTGACTGCAGCTATTATAGTCTTTGGAGGCACCTTTGGGGCAACAGTGTTAAGTTTTACCCTGAGCGATTTAAAAAAGGGATTGAAATATTTTTTTAGTATATTTAAAACTTCGGGTGAAAATCCTCAAGACCTCTTGAAGATTTTGACAAATTTTGCCGGTATAGCAAGAAAAAACGGGATACTGGCACTGCAAAGCAAGGTTGCTGATATAAAAAATCAATTTTTAAAAAGGGCTACGACCTACGCAGTGGATGGATATGAACCAGCTGTTATTCAGGATATCCTTGAAAAGGATATTGAGACAATGGAAGAAGAGATGCAAACTGCAGCCAAGGTCTTTGAGGCTGCAGGAGGATTTGCTCCTACGGTAGGTATACTGGGGGCAGTATTAGGTCTCATCCATGTTATGGAGATCATGAGTGACCCGAGTCAGATAGGAAGTGGTATTGCGGTAGCCTTCGTTGCAACCGTATATGGTGTAGGTTCGGCAAATCTCATACTGTTACCAATTTCAAGCAAGATAAAGAGAAAGGCAAAGGTTGAGGTCTTGATAAAGGAGCTGATTATAAAAGGGGTGATGAGTATACAGGGGGGATTGAATCCACGGATAGTAGAGGATAAACTCAGTGCCTTCCTTGAAGAGGGTATGAGAAAGATTGAGGAGAAAAAATAAGTATGGCAAGGAAAAAGCGTCATGCAGACCACGAAAATCTGGAGAGATGGCTCATCTCCTATGCAGATTTTATTACACTCCTCTTTGCACTGTTTGTAGTCTTATATGGTATATCAGAGGTAGATGCCCAGAAACTAAAAAAGGTTTCGAATTCATTCCAGTTTGCCTTCAGTTTATCTGGAACAGGCGGCGTTGAACAGATACCCATGCTCGAGACACAGATAAAGGAGAGGATGCTCCCAGTCCCTGTAAAGAGTCTTGAGGCTATAACCCAGCTTTATCCAGGTGAGCTTGAGAAGTTTGAAGAGGTCAGGAATGATATAGGGGATGCAATAATAAATGATATAATAAATACTAAAATGCCAGAGTCAGTAGTCTTTGACCTTACCGAGAGAGGTCTTGTGATAAGGCTTCAGGCAGCCAATTTCTTCGCACCGGGGAGTGCTGAAATAATGCCTGAGGTATTGCCCATATTAGATAAGGTAGCTAAAAAATTAAAGGTATTAAAATCTCATATCAGGATAGAAGGACATACAGATTCCATCCCGATCAGCACCTTGTATTTCCCATCTAATTGGGACCTCTCTGCAGCACGGGCTTCCAATATAGTAAAGTATCTTATTAATAAATTTCAATTCCCCCCTGAAAGGATAACAGTAGCAGCGTATGGTGACTCACGTCCTATAGCTGAAAATGAGACTGAAACTGGCAGGGCGAAAAACAGAAGGATAGACATTGTTGTAATGAGTATACGGGAGGTAGGCTATGAACCCCTAATTTAGTTCGTAAAGTTAAAAGTTCATAAAGCTGTTGAATTCCTCACTTTCTACTTTACAAACTTTATAACTTTATAAACTAATTTATGTTATCTCCAGTATCATAAAC
>JACQQJ010000003.1 GCA_016207035.1 Nitrospinota bacterium
CTATGGGACTCTCTATCATCAAAACCACCTACACCCCATTTTTGGGCAGATGTCCCGCTGCCTTCCAATGAGGTTATTACCCTTAATTTCTTGTCAAATCTCTCAAGCCTTACCATCTGCTGCTCAAAGTCTTTAACCTTCTGGACAAATTGCAGTATCTGGAGCTTCTGCTCCCTTCCTTCCTTTCTTAAATCTTCCAATTCTACTACCTCTTTACTTAACTTTACATGACGGTAGAATAAAAAAACTGAGGTAACAGAAATGACGATAAATACACCCAGGAGAATTTTTACAAAATTCCCTGAGAGCCTGAATCTGAGGATTTTATCTGATTCAGGTATCACCGTTATGGTGTATTGTTTTGGCATACACCCCTCCTTTCTTACTTTGTCTCAGTTGAACAAATTTTTAACTTTGTATCACAACAATTATATATTTGTCAAGGTAATTTTAGATTGTGTAATTTTAGATTGAAATCTTTTATATTCAAAAGGAAATGGTTATGACATTTTCTTAGTGGGTTTCTCCTTTTAAAAAATTATCTTTCCTCTTTCTCAAAATCTATATCCCTCCAATCTTTCATCCATTCTTTTGTAATTTTCCTTATTGTGTCCTTTTCCCTCCTGTTTTTCCTTTTTTTTACCCCTGTATTTATAGAATCTTTTCCTATAAGGGGATCGAAGTAGTCTATCTCTCCTTCAGTTCTTTCTATTCTGTTATCCATAAAACAATTCTTAAGAAATTCACCTCCTTTCAAATAAAAACAAAAACCTAATTTCGCCACGGATATGCACGGAAAAATAAGTTAAAAAAATCCGTGTCACTCCGTGATAAATCCGTGGTAAATTTTTATAATTTTCTAATAAAAATGGGTATCCCCCGAAATTATGGGGTATTAATAGAAGTGTATACTTCATACTTAGAGGGTCATCTTCAAATCTTCTTTAATTGTAAATTTTGGCATCCTTCTCTTTTTGGTATTGAAACTGTCTGCCACAGCTGTAGCAATAATCGGCATGGCTATTGTTGCATCAGAATGCAGTGATACACTGCTGGCATCCCTTGCAATCTTACCCCAGGACTGTGCCTCTTTAAAAGTGCACCCAGAGAGCCCGCCCCAATGTGGTGAATCTGCTGTGACCTGTATAGCATACTTATGCCCGATAGAAGCTGAATTACTGATTATTGAGGCGGTTACCTCAGTTTGCTGGATAAAATTCTTTGGTGTCCCGCCTCCAATATATATAACGCCAGTAGTTTTAGATTTGCTCACTATTTCGGCTGTCTCAAGGACATCTTTTACAACATCAAACTGAATTTTATTTGAACCCTCTGCCCTGCCTGCCGCCAACGCTATCCCTATCGAACTATCCCCTATAGCAGGGCAATAAATTGGAACCTTTGCCTTATATGCAGATGTGAGGATACCTTCTATGTCGCTGATCATTGAAAGTTTTTCTCCAAGGAGGTATAAAAACTCCCTCGTTGTTACACCCCTTTTTATATTCAATGTACTTGCCCAGGTCTTTACAAAATTATCTGCCTTTCTAAATTCTTTCTCTGATGCAAATACATCGTATATCCTGTCTATCCCCTTTTTGAACAGCTTTATATCGTCCACCTCATGGCTTCCCTGGAAATGAAATCTTCCAAGGGTCTCATGGCAGTCATGAAAAAGATTTGCACCGGTAGATACAAGGCAGTCAATAAATCTATTTTTAATAAGATATGCAATTACTCCCCTCATGCCTGCTGGCACCATTGCACCAGCGAGGCCAAGAAATATTGTAGTATTGCCCCTGAGCATCTTCACCCATATGTCACGGGCTATTGCTATGTTCTTGCCCTGAAATGCACTATTCTTCATCATATCGACCATTGCATTTACAGAGCTTCCCTTCTTTATCTCGTAAGGTTTTATCTTAATATCTAAAAAGTTATTCATTATTTAAAAAGTATTCTGAAAATATTGTAGTAAGTTTATATTATTGAGGTATAATGTGTCAAGAAAAGATGTTAGCAGACATCAGCATACCAAAGGCACCAGTGCACCTGTATTTTCATATTCTGATTTTCCTGTTTTCATGCAGTTTTTCTGTTATTCTGTGTTCAACAGTATCATGATAAATACCCATGTAACAGTAATTGGTGGAGGGTCGTGGGGGACAACCCTTGCAAATCTATTGGGGGAGAAGGGTATAAAGGTAAATCTCTGGGTATACGAGCCTGAACTCTGTCAGATTATAAGGGAGAGGAGGGAGAATACATTCTTTCTCCAGGGTGTTAAACTATCAGACAATATATCCCCTTATATCTCCATGAAGGAGGCATCTCAGGGCAGGAGGATATTTATTGTTGCTTGTCCTTCCCATGTCTTAAGAACTATTATACATGAGCTCAAATTTTATCTCCCTGATAATGCAATAATTGTAAGCGTAACAAAGGGAATTGAGAATGATACCCTGAAGCTCCCCTCTCAGATATTTGAAGAAATTTTACCGGAACATATAACCCATAAGGCTGTCTATCTTTCAGGGCCAACATTTGCAAAGGAGGTTGTCAGGGGGTTTCCAACTGCCGCTACTATTGCCACAAGGGATATGGAAATTGCTGAGTATATACAGAATCTTTTTATTACCCCATATTTTCGAATCTATACTCATACGGATATACTTGGAGTAGAACTGGGCGGGGCATTGAAAAATGTTATTGCTATTGCTGCAGGTGCGTCTGATGGGCTTGAGTTTGGGAATAACGCAAGGTCAGCCCTTATAACAAGGGGGCTGTCTGAGATGGTAAAACTTGGAGTTGCAATGGGTGCAGACCCTGTAACATTCACCGGGCTTTCTGGTCTTGGTGATCTCGTCCTTACCTGCACAGGAGATTTAAGCCGCAACAGGGCAGTTGGTGTTAAGCTCGGGCAGGGTATGAAGTTGAATGATATATTAAAGGATATGATGATGGTGGCAGAGGGGATAAAGACATCAAGGTCTGCATATGAGCTGGGTAAGAGGTATAATGTAGAACTCCCTATAATAAATGAGGTCTACGCCATACTTTATGAGGGGAAAAATCCAAAAGATGCTGTTAATAATCTCATGGGGAGGGCATTGAAAAAGGAATTTTAATGAACCGTTCGAATTTAAAAAAATTGATACATGATGTGTATAAACAAAAGGCTACTCCAGAGGAAGCAATGGAGATGCTTAAATACCTCCCTTACGAAGACCTTGGTTTTGCACGGGTTGACCATCACCGGGGGCTAAGACAGGGGTTTCCTGAGGTTATATACTGTGAGGGTAAGGCAGTTCATCAGATAATAGCAATAATAGATAAAATGGTTAAAACAGGTTCTGATATACTGGCAACAAGGGCAGGTCCAGAGATATTTGAAGGCGTAAAAAAGATTGACAGGAAGGCAGAGTATAATGAAATAGCAAGGGCTATAGTTATTAAGAAGAGGAGGGTTAGCTTGAAAGGCTTGATAATCGTGGCTACTGCCGGGACATCAGATATTCCCGTAGGAGAAGAGGCTGCAGTTACAGCAGAAACCATGGGGAGCCGGGTGGAGAGGTTGTATGATGTTGGTGTAGCAGGAATACACAGGCTTTTAGATAAAACAAAAGTCCTTATGAAGGCAAGTGTTATTGTCGTAGTTGCAGGTATGGATGGTGCGCTGGCAAGTGTTGTGGGTGGACTTGTTGATAAGCCTGTTATAGCAGTTCCCACAAGTATTGGCTATGGAGCAAGTTTTGGGGGGGTATCAGCCCTTTTAGCAATGCTGAACAGTTGTGCCTCTGGAGTAGCAGTGGTTAATATTGATAATGGTTTTGGTGCAGGTTGCCTGGCGCATAAGATAAACATGCTGTCAGTAAGGTAACCCTATTTTATGGAAACAGTCTTAGCCTTATTCCCTTCAAATGATGGGATTAAGAGTAGCCCCTTTTTCTTATCTATATTGATATCTGCAGGGGTGGTCAATCCCTTTAGAAATACCTCCAGTTTTAAATCTGGCGTAATCCTATAAACCTCTCCACCTGTAAAGCTTGATACAAATATGTTTCCGTTATTATCAAAATCAACCCCGTCAAGGTTTTTGAATCTATTGTCTTCAATAAGGGTTTTTATATTGCCTGATAAATCTATCTCAAGTATCTTCCCGGTATCCCATGTAACAGTTATCAATTTTCCTGTTTTAGGATGTATATTGACTCCATTAGGGCCTCCCAGGGTGCTCAACTTTACAAGGATTGATGTAGTATGATTATTCTTTGTATCAATCTTAAGTATCATATTGGCAGTCATATCTGATACATAGAGATTACGCTGGGAATCGTGTGTAAGGTCATTCAGAAATGCAGGATTGAATCCCATCATGTCCAGATCATAAAGGAGCTTCCCTGTCTCTTTATCAAATCCCCTGATAAAATCTATATCACTAACATAGAGGACATTACCAATTACATCCAATCCCTTTGGTGCATTGAGGGTAATATCCTTGCCTTTCCCGTCAATAAAGGTAAAATTGATTACCTTGCCATCCTTATTGAGTTTTGTTATAAATCCATCATCATCTTTTCCAAGGGGACCACTGCCATTTATATTTGAGATAAAATAGTTTCCTGTTGAGGGATCTACGATGAAGCTCTCAGGTGTCTTTAGCCCCTCGACTTCAAAGGCAGAAGCAGAGACTGAAAAACTAAAAATAGATATAAAGATTAAAGGTATGACTCTCCATGCCCTCATAATTCACCTCCTTGTAAAATATAAATTTAAACATATTCTATAAGAATGGTAGCAACAGGTCTTCAGACCTGTTCATAAACTTGGCTAAATCCATGTTCTACTTAAACCTAAATTGAGCGATTCTTTTAGATAATTTGTCAAAACCTCTACTGGATTCCTGCTTCCGCAGGAATGACATTACAACCCAATAAGTGAACCTGTCATTCCCGCGAAAGCGGGAATCCAGAGCCTTTGAGAATAATTTAAGGCGAAAAATCGCTCAACTTGGGTTAAAGTATAATTTAGATTAAACCTTGCTATCAATTATCTCCCTGACCTTTTTCAGGATTTCGTCCGGCAGATATGGCTTTTGAATAAAATCTTTTACCCCTGCCTTATTCATCTCTGATCTGATATCTGGTTCAATATATCCGCTTGCAAAGACCACCTTAACCATCGGATTGATTGCCTTGAGTCTCTTGAAAAGTTCTAAACCGCCAAACTTTGGTAACCCTATATCAGATAAGACCATAGCGATTTCTTTATAGTTATGTGAGTAAATATCAACTGCCTCCTCACCATCACCTGCCTGTATCACATTATAGCCTTTGAGAGAAAGGATTGTCTTTGCTAATTCCCTCAGCATCTCTTCGTCTTCAACAATGAGAATGGTTTCCTCCCCACCAGGGACTTCTGGTATTATCTCAGTTTGCTTTTCTAATCCTTCAATAACACGCTCTGGGACAGGAAAAAATACCTGAAAAGTGGTTCCCTTGCCGATTTCGCTCTCAGCATCAATGAACCCGTTATGCTGTTCAACAATTCCAAAGACAACGGAAAGGCCTAATCCTGTTCCTTTTCCTGGTCCCTTTGTTGTAAAGAATGGCTCAAAGATTCTGCTCAGGGTATCTTTATCCATTCCCATCCCTGTATCTGTAATAGATGTCCGGACATATTCCCGTGCACCTGCCTTCGGATATCTGGATAGCAGAAATTTTCCCTCTACAACCCCTGTCGAAATAGATAATCTCCCTCCTTCCGGCATTGCATCGCGGGCATTAACACAGAGATTGATAAATAATTGGTGGACCTGGTTTTGGTCAGCAGTGATAGAGGGGAGTTTTGCTGCAAGGTCAGTTGATATAATTATTGTTTTTGGGAATGTTTCCCTAAAGAGTTTTGCTACCTCTTTCACAATCTCATTTATATTAACTAATTCAAATACGGTATCAGTTTTGTGGGCAAAGGTGAGGAGCTGTCGGACCAATCCGGCACCCCTCTGGGTAGCTTTATTTATGGATTCAATGCTGAGGGCTAACTTGTCAGGGTCTGCACAAGCCCTTTCATGGAGTGAGGCATGACCCATAATTATTGCGAGGATATTGTTGAAATCATGTGCTATCCCTCCGGCAAGGGTTCCAAGACTTTCCAATTTCTGTGCATGCCTGAGCTGATCAGTGAGCTGTTTTTGAGCGGTAATATCCACATATATTACACAGGCTCCAACAACCTGATTATCAATCATAATTGGATAGCCTGTGAGCAAAACATTTAATATGCCTCCATCCCTTCTCTTTCTTATTGTCTCTTTCTGGTAAATAACACCGTTTCTACTCTGGAGTGATAACTGCTCTGCCTCCACCTGAAGTGAATTTGGTACAATAATATCATTAATCTTTTTACCCTTAATTTCGTCCAGAGGATATTGAAATATACTATTAAATGCCCTGTTACAGTTCACTATCCTGTCGGTGGTATCAAGGAGGACGATTCCATCAGGGGAGTTTTCAAACAACTGCTGGAAGTAATTCTTCTGGATCTCCATTTCATGTTCAGCCTCCTTACGCCCTGTTATATCCCGTGATATACCCATGATGGCAGTTATATCACCTGACTCGTTTGTTATTGGACAAAGCAGGGTCCCAAGCCAGATTGTTCTATCCTTAAAAGAGGATTTCTCTTCATCATAGGCTGGCATGCCTCTTTCAGCTACCTTCTTTAAGTTATCTCTATATTTGTTTGCAACCTCAGGTTTGAATAAATTATCAATGTTCATTCCAGTCATTTCACTCGGTAAATAACCTGCCATATTTGCAGCGAACTTATTGACAAACTGAATAAAACCCTGATGATTGACAATGAAGATTCCATCATTTGCTGCCTCTGCCAATGTCCTGTATCGCTCTTCACTTTTTCTAAGTGCCTCCTGGGACTTCTTGCGTTCAAATAAGTTACCAATCTGGATACTGACTGCCCCAAGTATTTTTAAAAGGTCATTATCTGGCGAAAGGATCAGCCTGTTGTAAAAACAAATAATATACTCTATCTTACCTGTATAGAAAATTGGGAAGGCAAAGGCTCCATGTATATCCTCCCTTGATGCAAACTCTCTGCGGGGAAAGTTGCTGTCATTTGTAACGTCTGCAATCCAGTCTGGTTTCCCCGAAGCCCATACCCTGCCTGGAAGCCCTGTACCTATTTCAAAGGGTATTTCCTGTGTAAATTTTTTAAAGGTGGGTATCTTTATTGACGGGTTATGCCAGATTTTGAGACAACGCAGGACATTGCCTTTCTCATCAACCCCCCAGAGTTCACCGATATCCCAATCAAGTGATTCTCCAATACCTTGCAGGAGTTTTATACTTACATCTTCCATGGTATCTGACCCTGCCATAATTTGCGTAATAGTAGTTTGGACCCTCTGTCGCTGCATGGAGCGTTTGACTTCTGTTATGTCTCTTACAATAGACAGTAGACATTTCTGACCTTCAAGTTGAATTATATCTGCTGATACTAAGCATGTACGCATCTCACCCGACCTTGCACGGAATTTAATTTTGACGTTTTGAACAAAATCCTTCCTATGTAATTTCTCTACAAACCTTTCTCTGTCCTTAGGATTTATCCATAGATTAAGTTCTGTTGATGTCCGCCCTATGACTTCTTCACGGCTATAGCCAAAGATGCGCTCGAAATTCTTGTTGATCTCAAGAATCCTTCCTTCTCCAAGGGTGGTAATCGCATTTGGGTCAGGTGATAAATGAAATACCTTTGAGAATTTCTCCTCTGAGAGGCGTAAAGATTCTTCAATTCTTTTTCGCTCGGTTATATCCCGGAGCATACTGATGACCTTTAAAGGATTGCCATCAGAAAAAAGGAAGGTTGTATGGATTTCAACCCACAGAGAACTGCCATCTTTTTTTATAAGCCGTTGCTCCGCGAGGACTTTTATCTCTCCCCGGGCAATGGCGGTCTGCAATTTTTGACCGAATGAGGCATAACTAAATTCATCAGGATAGAAAATACGGGTGGTTTTGCCAATAACTTCCTCTGGTGTGTAGCCAAACATAGTATAACCAGCTTGATTTACATATTCGATCTGGCGTTCTGGCAGCTTAATGGTGAAAATTGCATCAGGACAAAATTTCATCAGATTAGTCAGGAATTCCTTTGTATCTAAATTTTTAAATTCTTCTTTCATCTGAAAATACCTTTTGCCACAGAGAACACAGCGTGGCAAAGCCACAACCAAAAAACAGAACGCAGATTACACCGATATCAAAAGAAAAAAACCTGATTAGCCACAGAGAACACAGAGGTCACAGAGAAAGATAAAAAATAAAGACATGGGAAAACACAGATAAATTATGATTAGCATAGAAGAAATCATAAATAATCAATTTAAATCTGTGTCAAAAAATATTGGTTTTTTCTCTGTGTTCTCTGTGACCTCTGTGGCTAAAATTTTCATCCCCCTTTTGTGAGCCATAGGCTCATGGATGTTTCATTTATAAAAATTTTACTAATGTAATATTGGTGGAATAATCTAAAAAGTCAAGCTTCAAGTGCTTGTTTTTATTTATATGAAGTGTACTATTGAAAGGTATTATGCCCTGAGGGAAGGCAGTTTTTATTCTTTCAGGACTTACTTTGTAAACAATTATTACCCCATAAATATCAGTTCCTTGTAATTAATACTATAATTCTTATATATTTAACCTGTCCCTTAGAAAGGGTGGGATGAATATGTCATCGGTATTATATTTCCTTAAATGGAGACTCAATATACTCCCCTTTTCTTTTGCAGATAATCTCCTGTCAATAATTATTACCTCTTTCCCTTTGAGATTACATGTCCCGCTCTGAATCTTTACATCCTCGTCATCAAGATTCATGTATTTTACTTCTACAGATAGTCTCCCCGCAAGGGATTCAAGATTATGAAGGATATCCTCATCATTCATAATTCAGGTGTTACTGCTCAAAAAATCTCATGATGTCGTTATAAAATGCAAACAACATGAGAGAGACCAATATAAATATCCCCACCTGCTGTGCAATCTCTCTTGCCCTTATGCTGACAGGCTTTTTGCGAATTATCTCTATTAAAAAGAAAAAGATATGTCCTCCATCAAGGACAGGGATTGGTAACAGGTTAAGGATGCCGAGATTAATGCTGATAAGTGCTGCAAAGGATACATAGGGTAAAAACCCCTCATTGGCAAATTCGCCTGCCTTCTGAAAGATCAGTATCGGTCCGCCAATGTTTTTAGAAGAGATATCTCCGATTATCAACTTTTCTATCGCCCAGAAGGTGAGATAGATAATATCCCATGTCCTTTCAAATCCCTTTGCTATAGCAATTACAGGGTTATACCTTTCAAGGATGATCATTGGCTCAATACCAATAAGTCCAATATCCTGGTTTTTCCCAAAGACATCCTTTACAGTTTCTGCCTTAGGGGTTATCTTTAAATCAACTACAGCACCACCCACCTTTTTAATTTTAAAGATGAGTTCCGTGTTCGGCTTTTTATGGATTATCTCCGCCATCTGATGCCATGTATCAACCTTTTTACCATCAATCTCAATAATGGTATCACCTTTATTTAATCCCGACACCTCGGCAGGAAATCCCTTTTTTACATTTCCCACCACGGTAGAATCTGAAGGGACTTTAACACCTGTCATAAACACAATTGCAAGTATTGCAACAGAGAACAATAAATTGAAAATTGGTCCGGCTGAAACTATAGCCAGTCTTTTGCTTACAGGTTTATTTGAAAACGACCTCTCTGGATCAGTTACCGCCTCATCAGGCTCCTCACCTTCTAACTTTACATATCCACCGAGTGGGACAAGAGAAATAAGGTATTCTGTTTCACCAATCTTTTTTCCAATAATCTTTGGCCCAAAGCCGAGTGAGAATTTTTTAACACCGACACCGCTCTTCTTTGCCACGAAAAAATGCCCTAGTTCATGGACAAGAATTAACATCCCTAATAAGATAACAGCCGGGATAATTGTTTCCACGAATAAATCCTCCTTATTACTGAGTTATAACCCTGATACCGTCAGGTATTTCAAAATGAAAAAGGTTTTCTGATATATCCTTTTTTATTTCTATGTTTGAGAAACTTACCATAGTCTGGTTTCCGTATATATCAAATACACTGCTCATCTCAATCTTAAAGTCCTCTTTATTGATACCTAATATCAATCTTGTCAGATTTGGCTGAGGCTTATTAGGAATGAGCTTCAAATAAATATATCTCTTTTTCCCATCAGAATCTTTATCTATTGCCCCATCAGATTCATAATCAATCTGAAAGGTATCCCTCAATTTGCCGCTTCCTGACAGGAATATAGTATGTGCATGGGAATCTTTATCTCTCCCCGCACTGCTCATCATAACCTGTTTATCTGCGGGGATATAAAACCAGATAACCTTTCCATCAGAAACGATGAGCTGCCCTTCAGGCTCCCTGTATTCCCACCTCATCATACCCGGCTTTCTGATAAATACACGCCCTTTGCTGACCTGCCTGTGTTTCACAGTTTTTAAGATTGATGTCTGGGTAAAATCTGCCTGAAAATTCCTTGTCTTTTCATATCTCTCCTGAACCTTATCCACTACCTCATCCAGCGTTAGAGGGTAGGAGATTTTTGCAGATAACAATATTATTATACTGAAACAAAATATCAGGTGCAATCGAAAACCCTTTTGCCTGTTATCACTGGTATTGTGAGAACTCATATGGCTTTTTAAAAAAATTTATTAAAAGGAGCCCTGCAAAAAAACCCCCGATGTGGGCAAGCCATGCTACCCCCCCTCCCTCTGAACTAAAGGCAGCTGCACTGTTTAAAAACTGGAGAACTATCCAGAACCCCAGGACAATCACAGCCGGAACTTTTATTATCCTTACAAAAAAACCCATCATTACCAGTGTTAAAATCCTTGCATGGGGGAATAACAGTATATAAGCACCAAGGATACCAGAAATCGCCCCGCTTGCCCCTACCATGGGGATCTTTGAGTTTGGGTTAGCGAATATATGTGCCAGTGATGCAGCAGTGCCGCAGATGAGATAAAAAAAGATGAATCTAATGTGTCCCATGGAATCCTCTATATTGTTCCCGAAAATCCAGAGGTAGAGCATATTTCCTATTATATGCATGAAACCTCCATGCATAAACATTGATGTATATATTGTAAAAAATAGTGGTATCTGAACCTGAGGGCCAATATCAACACCGTGGGTTATCTCATAGGGGAGGGCACCATAGGCAAATATGAACCTTTCATATCCCGGTCCAAGGGAGAGCTGATATATAAAGAGCAAAATATTTACTGCAATAACGCCTATAGTAACAAAGGGAAAAATTCTTGTAGGGTTTTCATCCTTTAAGGGTATCATATAAAATCAGAATACAGGAGTCAGAATTCAGAATCCAGATTTTTTTTAAAGTAATCTCTCAATTTCCGGGAGTATATCTCCTGCCTTCCCAATCAGGGATTCATTTGCAATGCCGGATAGTGGGGTCTCTTCAGTATTTATCTCAATCACATAGGCATCATGCTGTCTTGCAATGATTGGGAGGGATGCTGCGGGCTGAACAACTGCAGATGTCCCTACAACTATCATAATATCACATTCCTCTGATGCCCTGTATGCCTGCTGAATTGTATCATAGGGGAGTGACTCGCCAAACCAGACAATATGGGGTCTCAAAAGAGAACCGCATGTGCAATACGGAGGTATGAGTGACAGAGGGGCTTCCAGATTGTCTTCTACCTTCCCCTCTTTTAAGCACCTCACCTTCCAGATATTTCCATGGAGCTCTATCATTTTTTCATTCCCTGCCTTTTTGTGGAGTCCATCAATATTTTGTGTAATAAGGGTGAAATCAGAAAATCTGTCTTCAAATCTGGCAATAACCTCATGCCCTCTATTCGGTTTTAATGGCTTGATTACCTGCCTCCTCCAGTCATACCATTCCCATACTAATTTTGGGTCCTTCTCAAACGCATCAGGTGTTGCTAAATCCTCTGCCCTGAAATTCCTCCATAATCCCCCCTCCCCCCTGAAGGTGGGAACCCCGCTCTCAGCCGATATGCCTGCACCTGTCAGTACAGTTACTTTCTTTGCAGAAAGAAAGGCATTTTTTAGGGATGATGAACAATTCATGTTTTAATTCTAACACTGCGTAGACTTTCACTCCAGCAGAATATCAGTTATATATTCCAAAAAGGATCCTCTAAACCTGTTGACCCTATGGTAAAATATATTAAAGGAAAATAGATAATCGGAGAAGTATTATGCATGCAAAGATATTGATAGTAGATGATGAGGCAGATATTCTAACTCTCCTCGAATATAATCTGAAAAAGGCAGGATTTAAAGTTATCTCTGCCAAAGATGGCCCGGAGGCATTGAAACTGACAAAGGAGGAGAGACCTGACCTCATTATCCTGGATATAATGCTGCCGAGTGTGGAAGGCACAGAAATCTGCAAGGTTATTAAGAAGGACGAAGTTACAAGCCATATACCTGTAATAATGCTTACTGCAAAGGGGGAAGAGGTGGATAGGATAGTTGGTCTCGAACTGGGGGCAGAGGATTACATCACAAAACCATTCAGTCCCAGAGAGCTGATATTGAGGGTCAGGGCAATATTAAAGAGGCTGCATGGTAAACAGGAAGCGGTGAATAGCATTACAGCAGGTCCAATTTTTATAGATATAGGTAAGTCATTGGTAAAATTAAACGGAGAGACTCTAAAACTGACAGCTAAGGAATTTAAGCTCATAGTAGAACTGGCTAAGACAAGGGGAAGTGTCCTCTCCCGGAACAAAATCCTGGACAGGGTTTGGGGGACTGATGTCTATGTGACTGACAGGACTGTGGATACCCATATCAGGAGGCTCAGAGAAAAGCTGGATAAGGCTGCAAAATATATAGAGACCGTCAGGGGTTTTGGCTACAGGTTTCAGGAGGAAAGGTGAGGGAAAAACTTTTAGAGGCAGTTGTCAGGGAAATGCAGATGGGGGTGGTGGTTCTTGATATGAATAAGCGAATCCTTTATTCAAACCCCTTTTTTGAAAAGACCTTTTCATTGAATGGGGACCTTTTGCATGGAATGCTCACCGATGACATTACTGATATATCACTCCTTGAGGCTATTGACAAGGCCATTTCTTCAGGTGAAAGACAGTCTCAGGAAATTACCATAGAGGGCAAAGTGAGACGGATTGTTGAGGTCAGACTTGTCCCGGTCCCCCTTTCAGGATTGGGAACTCCGAAGGGGGGGTTCAAAGACAAACAATCAAGATTTCAAATCCAAAATCCAAAATCCGCAATCCGAAATTCAATGAAAGTGCTTATCGGTTTTTTCCAGGATGTAACTGAAGAGAAGAGGGTAGAGGCAATTAAAAGGGACTTTGTTTCAAATGTGTCACATGAGCTCAGGACACCATTGGCAAGTATAAAAGGCTACACCGAGACACTCCTCGATGGGGCAATTGATGATAAATCTACTCTGAAGAAATTTCTGACAATTATTGACCGTCATGCAAACAGGATGACTACCCTTATAGATGACCTATTGACTCTATCCATGGTTGAATCACACCAAATGCAGTTAAAATTAGAGGTAATAGATATCAAAGGGTTAATAAGCAGTGTCCTTCAGGGTTTTGAAAAGGGTGCCAGGGATAAGGGACTAAGGCTCATTATGGATATTGGAGAAAACCTTTCAGAGGTAACAGCAGATAGGGGAAGACTTGAACAGGTCATTATTAATCTTGTGGACAACGCAATAAAATACACCAATAATGGAGAGGTTAGAATCGCTGCAAGAAGAGAGGATAATACTATAAGGGTTGATATAGAGGATACAGGTATAGGTATTCCTGAGAAGGAGATACCGAGGATATTTGAAAGGTTCTACCGTGTAGATAAGGGGAGGAGCAGGGAGCTTGGCGGAACAGGGCTTGGGCTTGCCATTGTAAAGCATATCATACAGGCACATAGAGGACAGATAAGTGTAAAAAGTATATTCAGAAAAGGAACAATATTTAGCTTTAGCCTGCCATTATCCCATTCACCTTAATTTCTTTCAGGAGAGAGAATTAGTGTAACGGGGCATTTGAATTTCTTCCAATCTTAACCTTCCTGTCATAATTCCGTAATATTCACAGTGTAACCTTATACTCGTGAACAGAAATATTCCATTATCTGCAAAAAATGACAGGGTCTCCATATTATTTGAATATACCTTTAGGCTTGTCTTAAGCCTTCTCTTAACAACCATCTTTATAGCAAACTTGTCGGCTACCATTCAAGGATATTCATGGTTACCGACCTTTTATAAAGAAAATAGGGTGGGAGAAGGTAAATGGGTATTAAGTAATCATATTTAAGGATTTGAATTAATTAGCCACGAGTCAAAATCATTTCAGGAGGGTAGCATGAAAATTATCAAAAGAAGTATAATTATTGGGTTGCTTATTTTGGTTTCATTTGTTCCGTTATTGGTAAGGGCAGAGATAAAGGACCCGCTTTTACTGAAATTGGTAGAGAAAGGGACAATTACCATGGAAGATGCTGAAAGTATTCAGGGTAAAACCAAGATTGAACTTCCAAAGGGGCTTCAGGGGATAAGTATTGGTGCCCTTGCCTACATAGATTATTCTGCCGGGACTACAGGGCATAATGAGACAAATTTCAATAAATTTTCTCTGACACGAGGGTATGTAAATATAAGGAGAGATATAACTCCATGGCTTAAGGCAAGGGTTACCCCTGATATCACACAAATAGCGAATACAACAAATTCGCAAAAAGGTGATATAGAGGTAAGAATGAAATACTATTATATTGACATACTTCCCCCAGATTTTGGTTTTCTTACTGAAAATGATTTCAGGGTCGGTCTTGGTCATAACCCATTGCTTGACTTTCAGGAGCATATAAATATATATAGAATGCAGGGGACGATGTTTCAGGAGAGGTTCAAGGGTTTTAACTCAGCAGACATGGGTATTGGAGTACTCGGAAATTTTGGTGGCAAACTCAGTAAGGAGCTGCAGGAGGAAGTAGGCTATTATTCCTATTATTCTGGCAGATATGGTGGTTATCATATTGGTATGTATAATGGTGGAGGGTATCATGCAACAGAAGATAATCAGAACAAGGTGATTGAAGGGAGGATAACCTTAAGGCCATTGCCAGATGCAATTCCAGGGT
This sequence comes from Nitrospinota bacterium, assembly GCA_016207035.1. GTDB lineage: Bacteria > Nitrospinota > Nitrospinia > UBA9942 > UBA9942 > JACQQJ01. The sequence goes on from JACQQJ010000003.1 coordinate 15,255, forward strand.
TACAGTTAAGCTATTTTGGGATATCAGGAAAGGGGAATAAGTCCACAGACCCTGAATGGACGAGTAATACAGGTTTTGTAAGTTATCAGAATCGGTATCTCGTCCTTACAGGTGAATATGTTCAGAGCAAAGGGCAGCAGGATGGTTCTGATGAAAAGAGTAAGGGTGGATACTCCCTATTCGGGGATTTTAAAATACCTATGCATGACAGGCTTGCCGTTACAGCTCGGTATGATGTGTGGGACCCTGATAATGATTCTGCAAACAATACTCAAAACCTGTTCATAGGAGGGGCAAGCTATAAGATTTATGGTGGTAATTATCTACTCGTTGTTTATGAGCAGCTGCATTATGAAAATTTAGGATATAAGGATGATAAAAAGGTGCAGGTTGTATTTCAGGTAAGTTTCTAAATAAGGGGGTGTACAACAATCACCACCTCATCATTCCTCAGAGAGGAGGGAGATTTTATATGAAAAGAATAATAACTTATATAGTTATATCAGTATGGTTATTGAGTGCAACAGTTCATGCAGGGCAGACCATAAAGGCAGATGGCTCCTCTACTGTCTATCCTATCACTGAGGCTGTGGCAGAGGAGTTTCAGAAGATTGATAAGGGGAAGACAAGAGTTACCGCAGGCATTTCAGGCACTGGCGGCGGTTTTAAAAAGTTCTGTCAAGGCGAGACTGATATAAGTGATGCCTCAAGACCTATTAAGCCATCTGAAGTTGACCTCTGCAAAAAGAATGGTGTAGAATACATTGAAATTCCTGTTGCCTACGACGGTCTGGCAGTTATAATAAATCCAAAAAATAACTGGGTTTACTCTATAACTGTGAAGGAATTGAAGAAGATATGGGAGCCAGAGTCTCAGGGAAAGATTAAAAAGTGGAATCAGATCCATCCAAACTGGCCTGCTAAAGAGATACACCTCTTTGGTGCAGGTGTAGATTCAGGTACCTATGATTACTTTACTGAGGCAATCGTCGGTAAGGAACATTCCAGCCGTGGTGATTTTACTTCCAGTGAGGATGATAATGTCCTCGTCCAGGGGATTGCCACAGACCCCCTTGCCCTTGGTTTCTTTGGTATGGCATATTATGAGAATAATAAAGATAGATTAAAGATTGTGCCTGTTGATGATGAGAATGATACAAATGGCAAAGGTCCGATTCTCCCTGAATATGAAAATATAGTAAAAGGCACCTATCAGCCTCTTTCAAGACCACTGTTTATTTATGTAAATAAGAAGTCGAGTAATAGACAGGAGGTCAAAGTATTTATTGATTTCTATTTAAAGAATGCTGCTCATCTTTCTAAGGAGGTAGGCTATATAGCTTTACCTCCTGTGGCATATGAACTTGGGCTCAGGAGATTTGAAAGGGGCGTTACTGGATCTGTCTTTGATGGACACGGCTCTAAGGTTGGTGTAAAGATTGAAGAACTCTTGCAAAAAGAGTAGTAATGGGTTTGAGATTTCCCCTCACCCTCCCCTCTCCCCACAGATGAGAGGATTAAGGTGAGGGGGGAGAATTATTAATGCACAGAAAACTCCAGAAGTTAAGAGAGAAGGTGATTGAGGGGGTACTCTTTTTGAGTGCCCTCTTTTCAGTTTTTATCACCCTGGGAATTATAGGTGTCCTCATATTTGAGACCCTCGAGTTTTTTAAGGAGGTATCCATCATCGATTTTTTAACTGATTTAGAGTGGACTCCTCTGTTTGCAGAAAAGCACTTTGGTATCCTAACACTCTTCTCAGGGACATTTTTAACCACCATCATTGCAATGGCTGTATCATTGCCAGTTGGGCTTATAAGTGCGGTATACTTGAGTGAATATTCATCGAAAAGGGTAAGGACAACTATAAAACCAGGCCTTGAAATACTTGCAGCAGTTCCAAGTGTTGTTTATGGCTATTTTGCCCTCCTCTTTGTAACACCAGTTCTTCAGAGATTTATCCCTGAACTTTCCGGTTTTAATTCTCTTTCAGCCGGGATTGTTATGGGTATTATGATAATACCGATTATATCGTCTTTAAGTGAAGATGCATTGTATGCCGTGCCAATGAGTTTACGGGAAGGTGCCCTGGCACTCGGTGCAACAAGGTTTCAGGTTGCATTAAAGGTAGTTCTACCAGCGGCAATTTCAGGTGTTATTTCATCATTTATTCTCGGTATATCAAGGGCAGTTGGGGAGACAATGGTTGTGGCAATTGCAGCCGGACAGCAGCCTCGGCTAACATTAAATCCCCTTGTTCCTGTCGAGACAGTGACTTCGTATATTGTTCAGGTAAGCCTTGGAGATACCCCTACAGGAACCCTTGAGTACAGGACAATATTTGCAGTCGGTATGAGTTTATTTGTAGTTACCTTTGTTTTAAATATAATGAGTTTTTTCTTGAAGAAGAGTTTTCGGGAGGTATATGAATAAGACAGGGCACCAGAGCACCAAGCCATCAGGTCACCAGTCACCAGTTCTTTACTGGTGCTCTGGTGCACTGGTGTCTGGTGTCCTGACTGTATTTCTCTGTGTCTC
>JACQQJ010000004.1 GCA_016207035.1 Nitrospinota bacterium
AAGCGGTTTAAACGGTTTAATCTGTTTATTTCTCTGTGACCTCTGTGGCTAAAATTTTATTTCCCTTTGTGAGCCAAAGGCTCATTAGTGTTTCATATTTAATTCCTTCTCTTCAAAAATTCAGGATAGTCGCTATCAATTGCGTACAATAAATCCTTGCATAACATCTATTTTTTATGTCTATGGAGGCGACTAATTACCCTTTTTTTATGTATTTTTCTACAATGAGCGGGAGTTCCTGGGTATTGATAGGTTTACTGACATAGGCGTCACAACCTGACTCTATGAATTTTTGCTCGTCCCCTTTCATTGCATAGGCAGTTACTGCAATAATGGGGATATCTTTAATGAGCATGTCCCCCTTAATCTGTCTTACCAGTTTAAGACCATTGATTCCTGGAAGCTGGATATCCATAAGGATAATATCTGGTTTTTTTTGATTCCTCAATATGCCCAGGGCTTCTTCGCCAGTGGCTGCCTCGATTACATTATACCCCTTTGCCTTGAGGACCACGCGCATCAGCTTTCTGTTTTTTTCATTGTCTTCAACAACCATGACATTTTTGCCAGACATATTTATTTTCCTTAAACGAAATAGGATTCATTATTCTTTTTTCGTGCGTAATTTTTCTATTTTTTTTATTGCTGCAAGGAGGTCTTCTTTTGTATGACTGCTCTTTTGTATAATTGCTAATATTTTTCCATTCAATGCATTTTTGTCTTCTTGAGTGATATCCTTTGCAGAACAGACAATGATGGGTATCTCCTTTGCTGTTGGATGAACCCTGAGTGTCTCTATAACTTCGAACCCGCTGATATCAGGCATCAAAAGATCAAGTATAATGAGGTCAGGATTATTGTTCAAGGTAAGTTTAATCCCTGCCTCACCACAGTATGCCTTGAGTACCTCAAAACCTTCATTTTCTAAGATGGTGCCCATGTATTTAACAGTTGTTTCTTCATCATCTATGACCAATATTTTCAAGGATTTTCCCTTGCTCTTTTCAGCAGGAATCCAGGCATGTACGGTATCAATGAGTTTTCTCCTGTCGACAGGTTTAATTAAATATTCTACGGCACCCAGGCTGAAACCGAGGTCTTTGTTATCTATAATCGAAACAATAATCACAGGTATATCAACAGTATCGTGAGAGTTTTTAAGTTCAGAAAGGACATCCCACCCATCTTTCTTTGGCAACATAATATCGAGGGTAATAAGAAATGGCTGGAATTCCTTCGCCTTTTGAATAGCCTCTTCACCATCCACAGCTACAATAACATTATACCCTGCATTCGTCAGATAGAGGGTAAGGAGATCAGCGGCCATACGATCATCTTCAACGACCATAATCGTCTTTGCCCCCTCTTCTATGGTAGACACGAATTGAGGAGGCCTTGCTACAACTTCTTTAGGTTTTATTATTCTGAATGGTGCCTTGAGGGGTAATACAAAATAAAAAACACTCCCCTTTCCGTATTCGCTTTTAAACCAAATTTTCCCCCCGTGCACCTCGATGATCCTTTTGGTCAGGGCAAGTCCCAGCCCAGTTCCTTCATATTCCCGTGAAAGAGAGCTATCTCCCCGCCAGAACTCCTTAAATACATTTTCTCGGTCTTTAGGTTTTATCCCTATTCCGGAATCCGATACAGAGACCTGCAGCATCTCACCTTCAATATCAGCCTCTAAGGTGACATTTCCGTTTTCCGGGGTAAACTTTATAGCATTTGAGAGCAGGTTATACAATATTTGTTTAAATTTGACACGATCTGCCTCGATATCTTTCACATCCTTTTGCAGTATCGTTTTTAGTTTGAGGTGTTTTTTACTCGCGAGGCCTTTTACTATGGTATACACATCATCAATTGTTTCTGGGACAGGAAAGATTTCATACTGAAGTTCCAGCTTGCCTGCCTCAATCTTGGACAAATCCAGTATATCGTTGATCATCTGGAGGAGGTGAAGTCCACTGCTGTGGATATCGTTGACGAAGTCCACCTGATCTTCATTCAGTTCCCCTGAAATCTTGTCCCTGAGTACCTCTGCAAAGCCGATTATTGCATTTAATGGGGTACGAAGTTCATGTGACATATTGGCAAGAAATTCCGATTTCATTTTATTTGCCCGCTCTAAAGCTGAAACAGCATCCTGTAAATGGACAGTCTTCTCGGCAATTCGTTGCTCGAGGGTGGCATAGGTAGACTGCAATTTGGTGGACATATCATTAAAGGCACGGGCGAGTTGACCCACCTCGTCCCTGGACGAGATGTCTACCTTCGTCGTCAGGTCTCCTGTTTTGGCTATCGTGGTCACAGCATCCGTTAATCTCTCAATCGGTTTCATAAATTTTCCTGTCGTCAGAAAGACAATTGCTACAATTAACAGGATACTGACAAATCTGATGGTGATGAAAAAAGAGACGATAGATGCAAGACGTTGTTCAGCAATCTCCCTTGGAATAATGACACTGATTGCCCCTCGAAATTCTCCAACCTTATAATCATAACCAATATCATAATTTTTTTTTACAAATTCTGGTGCCTGTCCTTGAGAACCGTGGCAAAAGAGACAATCCTCCTTTACATGTAAGGCATAAAGATAACGTTCAACCCTTTTTCCCTCTATAACATCATCTCCCCAAAACTCCAAAAGATTTAGGTCTCTCTCCATTTTTCTTAGAACATCTTCTTCAAAGGCATCAGGTTTATTCGCCTCATTTCGAAACCTCATACTTGTCTGCTTAATAATATAACCTGTCTTTTCCGCAAATTTTTTACCGATGGCATGACCAGAAACGGCTGGAATAAAATGTTTTGTCTGTTCATTGATTTCAATATTAGATGTCTTCAGGGCAGTAGCAAGATGATTCCTCGTGGTTTCGAATTCCACGACAATCAACTTTGCCTTTTCCCTAACCTCGCTAATAAATTCCTGTCGCATCCGTTTATAAATTGAAAAGGCAATCACGCCATTCAAAGCAACAAGTAAAACGGCTAAGAGTATTACAAGTTTATACCTGATTTTCATGTTTCTTTTCTACTTACCTGTTTCCGACCAGTCCTATCATAACGGAATATTGACTGCCCGCATTGTCCACAGGTATGTAATTCCTGCAACTTTTCAAGGTACTCCATCACTGTTTGAACAACAGCAGCATGGCTCCATGTCAGGGGAGAGACAGAAACAGGCTCCCCGGTAAAGGGATCTATCTGCTCTGCCAGCACACCGGAAGGTAATGCACAGGACACAGCCCATTTTAAATATTTCACAACCCCTTCAAGATCTTCTACAGACTGAGCCCTTGATACATAGTATTGTGCTATCCACATGGTGCAGACTATCCATGGATTTCCTGGAATTTTACCTGCATTGCTGGAATGCTGGTATGTATCATCCTCATAGCGTGCAATTCCGCCTATTTTTGTCTTGACCCATAAGGTCTCTTCGATTGCCTTCATCGTATTTTGTACCTTGATGTCATCAGGGTCGTATACGCCAAAGGCAAACATCCCGTACAAACTCGCATCGATCGTTGCATCAATTTCATATCCACCATCCTTTTTTGGATAGATCATTCGCAAAAATCTCTTATGCTTTTTGCTATAGAGATATTGATCTATCCCCTTTTTTATCTCTATTGCAGCCTTTCTGTATAATTGAGATTTTTCCGTATGATAAAATATATCCGAGATATTTGCAGCCGCCATAAGCCCGGCGTATACGGTAGCAGTTGTAAAGGACCAAATTCCGCGTTTTTCCTCCCACAGGTCATACGAAGGGAGGGGCAACCCTGTTTGTTCATCACGATAACTTACGAGAAAGTCCGCAGCCTTCTGGACAAAAGAACGATAGATAGGGCGTATCAACTCAATATTTCTATAGAGGTCATAGTATTGCCACATTGCCCAGAGGAGCAGGGCCGTTTCATCTTCCTGGATTGGTATATGAATCTCTTCACCCTTTATCCACGGGTGCCAGGAGCTGCCAAAAGACCCGTCGGGATTGTATTTATGCAATAAGAATCCATCCTCTACCATGACACTTGCACAGAAATTGTAAGGTGTAATTATCTGTGCACAAAAGTTAAAAAAATTTCGGCATGTAGTAGTATACCCTGCCTTCATGAGTGCATAGGAAACCAGCGCACCATCCCTTGGCCACATATAACTATAGGTATCTTTTGCATACTGTTGAATATCTGAGTCATTTGCGGCAATGATAGCACCGCCACTATCAATTTGAGTCATAATGATCAGGAGACTCCTCTTAAAAAGATCAACCACATCGGGTGGCAGGTTACCAAAGTTGAATTCCTCCTTATTAACCCAATGAAACCAATAACTCGCAGTCCTGTCGAGTATATTTTGAGGTTTTTCACTTAAAATGATGTCATTCAGGGCATTCACCTCACCGTAATTCTTCCCGACGGCAATCCAATAATAGACAACGGAATTTCCACGGGGTGGAATTTTCAGTGGAATACCGATCACCGAGTCTACAGAGCCCTGTGCTATGGGGTTTCCCTCCAGGATTCCATCTTCGGCATCCCGCCATGTCCCCTCAGCACCCCGATGCCTCTTAATCCCCGTCGCATATTCTCTTACACCCCATACATCTCCCGCAGAGCAGTTCATTAAGAAATATCGTGGACCTTTGTAATGGATGAGACAATTCAGCCTTGCATCATAAAATACCGTGTCGCCAACCTCGTTCTCCATTACACTCAGGTCCTGATGAAAGAAAAGGCGAACCTCTCTCTCATTATTGTGAAGATTTTTTACTATGACCTTCCGCATGTAGATATTCTTCTCAAAATCAACAACATCATTGCAGGTGAGCTGGAGACCCAGCTTTTCATGAGAGGCCCGGACATTGGTCACAAGGGTTTCCTTCAGATATCCTAAGGCAATCTTCCAATCCCGTGCATTGACCCACGAATACCCTTCCTCTGTCCATACACCAAATCTGCTTGGGTTTCCCAGGGCGTGATTTTCCTTTCCAACACGGGGATAATAGAGTTCACGAATGGTGTAGTCCGCATCAAATAAAACCAGTAATGAACCATTACCAACAGGAATATCTCTCGGCATCGCTGTTTTCCTTTGAATATTTTATATTTCCCAAGGTATGTCTTCCTCTGGGAAGTGGAGTGATTTTTTGGTAAACATCTGCAATTCAATATGAGGTTGGTCTGCGTGCAGTTATTCAAGAGGTGACAGATCCTGCAGTCCAAACTCCCATCCCTATAGTTACATTTATATTATCATATCCTGACAGCTTTTAAAATAACCCTTAGCTCTTACCACAAGAACTGTATTCAGTCCGGTTCTGTTCTAATCCCGAATCAAATTAACATGGCTAAGCCATGTTTCTACAGAAATAATATCAGTAGAAACAGGTCTTCAGACCTGTTAAGCAAACTTTTGCATTATTTGGAATTACTTTTGCAAAGTTTTTACGAATAATTGTAAAAAGAAGGTGATACTCAGCGATGCAACAATGAACGGTGCTGTAGGGAGGTCAAGTTTATAAGATAGGGTTATGCCAAAAAGACTTACGAGAAACCCTATCACCCAACCCAGCATAAGAACACTGGAGATTTTTTTCTTATAATAGAACCTTCCTATCAAGGCAGGAATAAGGAGAAATGAAAAGACCTGCAATATACCCGCAATCAGGACAGATTTCACGAGGACAATGGCAAAGCTTAAAAAGAAGATAAACTCCCAGAGGATATTTCCATCATCCTCAAAGGAGAGCGAGAGAAATTTTTTCCTGAAAACAAAGTGGAGGATCCCTACCATCGAATAGATTATACATGTATTCAGAACATCCTTCGGTGTCACCCAGAGTATATTGCCGTTGAGGATTGTCTTAAACTCTTCAAGTCCATGGGGTGACCGGTCTAAAATGAGAATACTTGTTGCAAGGGAAAAGATATAAAGGACTCCAATAAAGGCCTCTATATTGACGAATCTTGCAACACGCCTCGATACAGTGAGGATTGAAGCCCCTATGACTGCGAAGATAATAGAGAACAGATACCTGTATTCCTCCCCCATGAGAAAAGAGAGGGCTATCCCAAGACCTATAAACTGTGCAAGGGAGAGGTCAACAAATATGATACCCCGCTCCAGGATATGAATACCAAAATAGACATGGATCAGTATGAGCATTATACATACGAGAAAAGGGTATATGAGAAAATTAATTGCCTCCATCACACCTCCTTTTATTCTAAGGATTCGAGAACCCTGTCCATGAGGGTAAACCAGTCCTTTATATCGTCAGCACCTACATCATGGGGGATGACCACACCTCTTATACCTGTCTTCTGCGAGAGGAATTCAACCCCCCTTTTGCCATAATATCCCGTGGTAATCAACGCATCAGGTCTTGAATTCTTTATCGTTTCAATCAATCTTTCAATATGGCCTGCTGACGGTGGGATACCTGGCTTCTGCTCAATATAACCTATAATCTGAAAACCAAATTCTGATGCAAGATACTCAAAATATTTATGATAGGCAATAAATTTTTTATCCTTCAGGGATTTGCTGCCCCATTGTTTCTGTTTATCATCCAGCCGCTCGTAAAAGGAGATTAAGTTTTTTCTATAAAATTCGGCATGGGCACTATCTAACTCTGAAAGGGTATCTGCAATACCATCAGCAACCTTTCGGATATTTTCAGGAGATAAGTGATAGTGTGGGTTGCCAAATGGATGAATATCTCCCATGCTCCGGTCTACATCCCTTTGAGGTCTTTCAATCGCATCAATATATTGAGAGCAGTCAAGGTTTTCCTTTCGTCCTGCCTGTATCCTATAGTTTCTTGATGAATTGATAATGAGTGGGAGATAACCGACCTCAAGATCGAGTCCGTTATATATGAGCATATCAGCCTTGCTCGCCTCAAGTATCATACTCGGTTTTGCCTCTATATAATGCGGGTCCTGATTTGGTTTTACCAACACAGTAATATTAACTTTATCCCCTCCTATCTCCCTGACTATGCTTCCTATCCATGGAAGGGTTGCAACAATATTTACCTCTGCAAACGCAGGGTTTATAAGTCTAAGTAACAGCAAGAGAGTAAAAATGATTCTTTTTAGCATAAAAATTCCTCCTAAAACGAATGCGCCGGATGGACGCCATACATGAACTCTATCCCAAGCCAGACTGAGTGTGCTTCTTCATCAGGTAGATGGTCGGCGTGGTCATAATTATACTGGATACGAACCCTTGAGAACTCTGTCAGCATCCATGTAAGGAGAGGTGAAATACGACTGCGGTCATCCCTGAATGGATCGTTATTACGTCCGTCAATGCTCTCGCCACTCCCTGTAGCATATTCATACCGTAATCCCGCAGCCCATCTCGGCATGAAGCCATATAAAATTTGAGCGTAAAACCCCCAATCCTTAAGGGTCTCTTCCTGGAGGTCTATAACATTCTCAGGATCACTCCCGTAAAGATAAGTGGCAGACTTGTAATCCCTTTTCATTATTTCTGATTCAAGAATCAGAAAGGGCCATCCTCTCACCTGTTCTGCGGGGCGCCACTTCAAAACTAAATCGGCTCCGTAAATAATAGTTTGACCATTACCACCTGTAGCATTTGGTCCGTAAAGCCCTGAGATGCCGATTTTAGCCGTTATATCTTCTGCTAAATCCAACGAGTTATCCATTTTTATAAGATGGACAAGATCCTTCAATGCCTTCACCTCTTGCTTGACAAAAGGGCGATTTCCAATAGGACGCTCGTCAAAAAATTCCTCGCTGGCAAGAAAACTTGCCATTGTCTCTCCATTGGCGTTCTGTATTCCAATGTGGAGTTCAGAGAACCATGGCAGGGGCATCAACCATCCGAGTCTGAAACCAGGCCCCCGCATCCCATCGGGACCAAAGAAACGGGTATTTATCACTGGCTGATCCTGCCAATGCCACTGATGGGGATGTCTTGGATTAATCCTGCCAAATTCTGTAAAAAAATGCCCTGCCTCAAGCTGCAGACCATAGGGGAGAGATAAGGTGGTTATAAACACCTCTTCCAGCTCAGTCCTTGTTTCACCTGTCAAAGGGTCATTAAAGTATACTATATGAGCCTCTCCTTTCAGGTAAGGGTCTACGGCACCTGTAAGCGATAGCTCCACATTCTGCACTGTAAATCCTCGCTTTCGTGGGTCATGCCCTCCACCCTGTATGTTTTGCAGTGTATTATCATTCACGGTAGACCAACCGCCTGAAAAAAGGGCATCCATAGATATATCAATCAGTCGTAATCTGCCGCTACTTACTGATTTTACATCTTCACCATAAGCAGGAAAAGAGAATAGTAAAACAAACAGAATAAAAAAATATAGCTTCATTTACCCCTCCGATACTGTTAGGAAATTATAATTAACAGGATAATCAGTATAGATTAAAGAGGTTTTTTAAGGGATACCATTATCCTTGTTAATTCTGCTTATCCTGTCAAAAAATCAGATTTTTGTTCTGTTTTGGATTAAGATTATTTCCTGAGATAATGAATTAGAGGGGTGGTGAGCGGATAGTTAAATTTGATATGAACTGTTTTAAAGGTACTAATAAAGATGTCTGGGTAATTATCTCAATAATGGATTCACTCCTTGTAATACCAGGATCAATATCTGCGGTTATCGAATGTCTATGTGATGCAGTAATACAGGTAAGACAATCATTATGGAACTGGCCATCTTCATGATGATGGAGACTCAAGGTTATACTGGAGAATAGAGATACTATGATGAGGAATGTTGTAAGCCCTTTTTTCATGGCAATAATGTATTATAGATATATATTG
>JACQQJ010000041.1 GCA_016207035.1 Nitrospinota bacterium
ATGAAACTGTGAACCAAAAAATTCTGGACTTACGGTTGATGTGGAGATAAAAAGTTGAAATCTTGCCACGGTTTATAGTCAGGTATAACCTCTCTGATTTTGTCTATTAATTCAGGGGTTTTTATTTCCACTGCCAATCTATACAATTCTTCAATCTTTCCATTTATTATATTTTTTCCATTATTGTTCTCATGAGATTTAATGACCTTTATTTTACTGTGGAATGTTGGGAGAAGGGTCTCACCATTTATCGTCAGTTCTTCATAAAGTTTTTCTCCAGGTCTTAAACCAGTAAATTTTATTTCAATGTCTCTTTCAGCTTTAAGCCCATAAAGTCTCAGTAATTCTTCTGCCAGTTCCGTCACCTTTACAGGTTTTCCCATATCAAGAATGAATATATCACCACTCTGACCTATAACTGCTGATTGCAATATCAATTGGGCAGCCTCAGGGATTGTCATAAAATACCTTCTGGCCTCAGGATGAGTGATTGTAATAGGACCGCCCATCTCTATCTGTTTGATGAATGTAAGTATAACACTTCCCCGACTATTCAAAACATTTCCAAATCTTACCGTGATAAATCTCGTTTTGCTATGAGATGATAACTCCTGAACATACAGTTCGGCTACCCTTTTTGTAGCCCCCATCATACTAATGGGGTTTACTGCCTTGTCTGTAGAAACAAGGACAAACTCTTCTACGCCGAATCTATCCGATGTATCTGATATTAATTTTGTTCCATATATGTTATTGATAACCGCCTTTTCCTTATGTCTCTCCATCATTGGGACATGTTTGTAAGCTGCAGTGTGAAATACTATATGTGGACGATGCCTTTTGAAGATGGTATCCATCTCTCTTGCATCAATTAAGTCACAGAGGTAATAAGAGATGTTGGAAATACCATAAAGCTCTGTTTCTATCTCGTGGAGGTAGTTCTCATTTTTATCCATAAGGATAAGACCTGCTGGTTGAAACTGGATTATCTGACGGCAGAGTTCAGAGCCGATAGAACCCCCGCCTCCAGTTATGAGTATCTTCTTATCTTTAATAAACCCATGAATAGATGAGATATCCAACTTTACAGGCTGCCTGCCGAGGAGGTCTGCCACATCAACATTTTTTATATTTGAGATGTTAATTTTCCCACTAACAATGTCTTCTACCGCTGATACCAATTTGTATCTTACATTACCCTTTTTACAAAACTCTATTATTGCCCTTAGGTCCTTAGAGGATAAATCTGGACGGGCAATAATTACATCATAAATCCTATTTTTTTTTGCCAGTTCAGGAATATCGTATATCATTCCCAATACCTCAACACCATGAATATTTATACCGATTTTTTTAGGGTCATTATCTACAAAACCGATAATCTGGTATTTTAACCCCTTATTTTTAAGAAGTTCCTTTGAAATGAGTTCACCTGCATCGCCTGCACCAATGATCAATATTTTTTTCTTATCATCTTCAGTCATGTTTTTTTTCTTCAATTTTATATCAAGTGAATTGGTGATAGATAATCTTAAACCATACAGCAGATACCTCAGATTCTTAAATGCCCTTTTGTCATTTACATAATCCATATCAATAGAGAGCTTTTCAGGTAAGATAAACTTCAGATAATAATCCTCCACATCATCTATCCTTTCAGGAAACTTCTGCAATTCATTTTTCCCGAGTAGCTGTGTGGGAGAGATTATTCCTGGTAATACAGAGAGGACTTTTCTGTCCTCTTCAGAGTAATGCATCACAATGGATGGTATCTCTGGTTTTGGTCCAAGAATACTCATCTCACCCTTCAGAACATTTATTAATTGAGGAAATTCATCAAACATCAGTCTCCTTATTATCTTACCAATGCCTGTTATTCGGTGGTCGTTCTTTATGGTAATTTTTGGACCTTTTTCATCAGAACCTTCATAGAGGGTTCTAAATTTATAGATAAAGAATCTCTTTCCATTTTTACCAATCCTTTCGTGTTTAAATAAGATCGCTCCCCGTGAATTCAATTTAATGAGAGCGGATATGAATATGAAAAGAGGTGAGAGTATTAAGAGACTTATGAGAGAAATTAAAATATCAAAAGCCCTATTTATCATAGTAGTATATCGGAGCTTTTTAATACAGACTGAACTAATTTTTTTCTTTGGCAGCTGACTTAATCATAAAACAGTGATTTAAAAATATCATGTATTTTAACACCTTATTTAAAAGCTTATTCCCCCTTTTTTGCCTCATTCCACAGGTTATCCATCTCCTCTAATGAGACTGATTTAAGTTCCCTCCCCTGTTTTGCAATCTCCTCTTCAATATAGTGAAACCTCTTTATAAATCTGCTTATTGTCTTTCTTAAGGCATCTTCAGGATTTACTTCAATAAAACGGGCTATATTGACAAGGGCAAATAATAAATCTCCAAGTTCATTCTCCATCTCCTCAGTATTTTTATCTGAGAATGCCCTCCTGAATTCCTCCATCTCTTCTTCAACCTTTGCGAATACCTGTTCTATATGCTCCCAATCAAATCCCACCCTCGCTGCCTTATCCTGAAGCCTGTGAGCCATAAGGAGTGATGGAAGTTCCTTCGGAATTCCGTCAAGGACTGACCTCCTCCCTTCATATCCCTTCTCTTTCTTTTTTATATCTTCCCATTGGGCAAGTGCATCCTTTGCATCGGAGATGCTTCCTTTATCAAATACATGGGGGTGTCTCCGTATCATCTTTTCATGTATCTTCTCAATCACATCGTTTATATCAAATTCTCCCATATCTTTTGAAATCTGGGCATGAAAGAGTATCTGAAAGAGTAAATCTCCAAGTTCTTCTTTTATCTTCTCAGGCTTCCCCTCATCTATTGCCTCAAGGACTTCATAGGATTCCTCAATAAGATAGGGCTTCAGGGATTTCCTGCTCTGCTCCTTGTCCCAAGGGCATCCATCATCCCCTCTGAGCCTTTCCATTATTTTTACAAGGTCTTTAAACTTTACCTTTTTCATAATTCAATTTTTAAATAAACTTCATCAATTGCCTTCTGGATTTCAATGGTCTTCTGGATGGATGTAACAATATTGCAGTAATGTTTTATCTCATCAAGGGACAGGCTTCTTCCCTTCCTATCCTTTAACCACTTATCACAAACCTTATACCCACCAATCTGATATTCCCGGATATCCTTTGTAATCCCTTCAAAATACTGGTTTTGATTGATAGAGATACGATTTTCATCATATCTCAATTTTTCAACCTTGAAATTCCCTTTACCCTGCAGTCTGGTAGCAGGTTTATCAATCTCTGTTGTTTTTAGTAAATGCAAATCAATAAGCCTTTCTCCATACTCAGCCATTTTAGTAAAGAGTTTGTAGTCTTTTGTAATTGGTATTCTTGGAAAATCTATTTTTAAAAATTCGGCGTATTTTGTGCGATAAGTAGTTGAGTAGAGAACAGCGTAAATGTAATAAAAAATTTGTTCTGGGGATGGTGCTTTTTTGTAATCCTTTGTTAATTGTTCAACTATTGTTGGAGAAATGTTTGGCTTTTTAACCCCATATTCTGCCTCTGTCTCAAAGAGCATCATGACACTACCTGCAAATCCCCCCTCCCCCCCTTTACTAAAGGGGGGTGGGGGGGGATTGCTTTTCTGATAGAGGTAGAGGGGGAAAAGATAATTTATTTCGGTTGTTTTATTTGAAACAGCACAAGACTCAGCGATCTTATTACAAACAAATGTATGATAAAAACCACTGCTACTTTGCTGTCTACATGTTAATAATCCCAAATTCTCCCTCATTATGTGCTGCATGACCTCTCTGCGTGTGCGTTCTATTACTTCATCATGATAAAAAATCCATCGAACATCAAAGGGTCTGTATAAAATCTGTGTGATTGAATCATGCCAGTTCTCATCTGCCATTACATTTTTCCGTGAATCCTTTAATTTCCAGTGTGATTTATCTCTTAAATTAAAGGTCTGCCTGATAATTTCATCCGGCACTTTCTCATCACAGAACATTCTGAATCGTCTTTTAAGTGCTTCTTTATCAAAGTCTATAACAAAATTATCCCTTGCAGTAACTATTCCTACGCTATTAACAGGGAAAATATCGGTTATCTTTGGGTAGCTTTCATACACCTTTAAAAGCTTTTCCTCTCTTGGTATAAAAAGATAGAATTCTGATTTGGGCTTTAGCCTTTTCCATTTTGTTGTTTTTATGTAATGGCTTTCCAGCCATTTGTATTTATCTTCACGAAGACCCCAGAGGTCGGCATGGTATATACTGGTGGCCGTAGGTTTAGTTGATGTACCCATCTTTTTGACAAAAATCGCAATGGCAACACCCTGCTGAATATCAAAGACATTCTCATCTTTGCTGCCATCAGGACATTTCTCTTTTTTGAGACTATTGCCATGTAAGTCTAAGATGTAAATCTCATTAAAGCTATTCATCAAGGACTGACGCATACCCCTAAAGGTCGGATTATCAAGATAACTGTGATTTGTGATAAATCCTAAAACCCCTTCACCTGTCTTATCTATCTTCCACTGGGCAAAGCGGATAAATTTTACATAATCATCCTGAAGCCACTTAGGGTTTTTCTCACCGAGAGGCTTTCCATCAACCTTATAGTAAGCCTTAATCTCCTTTTTTATCCAATCTCCGATATTGGTTGAATGTCCTGAATATGGCGGATTGCCGAGGATTACAAGGATCGGCTGTTCTTTTTTAACCTTTTCTGCAAGATGGGATTCCTCTGAAAGGGAGGATATAAGGGGTATTTGTGTTCCAGCAAGTTCTTCCATCTCCAATGTATTGGTCAGATAAAGCTTAAATCTGTCGTCGTCATGGAGTCTATAGCCAAGCTCCTCTAATAAAAAAGACATCTTGAGATGTCCTACTGCATAGGGTGCCATGATAAGCTCAAAGGCATAAAAGTTTTTGAGGATATGCTCCTTTATGAATTTTTCTTTACCACCTTCGCCGTATTTATAGATGAATTCATCAACTGATAGCTTTGATGCCTCAGCAAGAAAAGTAAGCGTCCCTGCTGCAGGGTCTAAAACGGTAACTGACTTACTCACAAATCCATCCTTCCTGTTAAAATCGTCTTTCAGGATGTTATGCAAAGAACGGACAATATAGGAAACAACAGGCTCAGGGGTGTAATAGACTCCTCTCTTTTCCCTTGTTTGAGGGTCATATTCTGTAAGAAAGGTCTCATAGAAATGAACAATAGGGTCTTTCCCCTTTCCTTCATGAAAGTATTGATGGAGTATCTTATTTACATCAGTAACTGATAGGACTTCTGAAATATCATCAATAATCCATTCCATTTGTTTTGGCAGGTCACCAAGAGATACAAACTTAAAGACATCTCTTAAGATTCCAATTGTGCGTGGGATGTTGTCATAGGCAAGCTTTCTATTAAAGCCATTCTCTGAGCGTGTTCTGGCAGCAAAGAGCCCATAAGTTATTGTCTGTGAATAGAGGTCTGCAAAGTCTTCTTTTGAAAGACCACTTATAAGATATTGCTTGAATGCCTCATAAAAACCCCATACCTCCCCTTTCTCCCCTCCTTTGTAAGGAGGGGAAGGGGGAGGAGGTAGTTCTTTCAGTTCCTGTGTAATGACCTCATCCTTTAAAAACCTTGTCCTCTTAGCCAGTTCAATTGCAAGGGTTTTGGCATCATAGACCTTTGGCAGAGAGAAGGAGAAAAATTTCTCCAGCAGAGCCAGAAATTCGGTTTCTTTTTCTATCGGTGGGATAGTTTTGAGTTTATGAACTATAAAAGGTCTCGCGGTGAGAACTTTATCAACTAATTCTCCATTGCGATAGAGCCTGAATTCAAAAAAGTTTGTTAATATGAGGTTTGGGAAGGTATTTAGATATCGCTTTATCTGGTCTGTTGTTTCTATCTCATCTAAATGTCCAACCCCCCTGTATCCCCCCTTATTAAGGTGGGAATTAAAGGGGGGTGCTTTGGCTTCAATGTAGCCAACTATGTGTTGCTTTCCGTCCCAGATTCTAAAGTCAGGATTCCCAGCATCAGTCTTTTTTGGCAGTGTTGTTACATGGACATTAGTTCTGTTGATGGATTTGGCATAATCACTAATGAATCTCTCAAGGCAGGAATAATAACTTTCCTCTCTTGCATCACCCTGATTAGCTTTTTCAAATATCTCTTTCAGATAGGCTCTTAACATTTTGTGCTGGCAAGGGAATTATAAAATTTAGCCACGGATGAACACGGATTAATAGATAAAATTTATAATTTCTTTATTCTTACTTTTTGTTTTATCCGTGTAAATCTGTGGCTAATTATATTTTTTGTACTGGTAAGGTAAGGTTCATACTGCCCGTTCTATAGCCTTCCAAATCGACAGTTACATACTTAAAACCGATTTCTTTAAGCCTTTTTGAGACAATTTCGGATGTGCCGTTATTAAAGAGCTTTTTAATTTCATCCTTTGAGACCTCTATCCTTGCCATTTCATCATAGTGCCTGACCCTTACCTGCTTGAACCCCATGGATAGTAAAAAATCTTCAGCCTTGTCAACCATACTGAGCTTATCGGCTGTTATCTCTTTTCCATAGGGGAATCGGGATGCGAGACAGGCGAAGGACTGCTTATTCCATGTCTTTAACCCCATCTCCCTTGATAATGTCCTTATCTCATCTTTTGTAAATCCTGCTTCTTTCAATGGACTTCTGACTCCTGATTCTTCTGCTGCCTTTCTCCCTGGTCTATAGTCAGATACATCATCCAGATTTGAACCATCGGCAACAAATTTTATATTATATCTGTCTGCAATACCCTTTAATCTATGAAACAGTTCCCCCTTGCAATAATAACACCTGTTCACAGGATTTTCTCTGAAGTTAGGGATGTTAAGTTCCTCTGATTCAATGATAAAGTGCCTTGCACCGATCTCTCCTGCAAGCCTTTTTGCCTCTGTTAGTTCCCTCAATGGATATGTGCTGGATGCGGCGGTTACTGCTATAACATGTTCACCTAAAACATCCTCAGCCATCTTCAAAAGGAATGTGCTGTCCACCCCCCCTGAAAAAGCAACAACCAGACTCCCCATCTCTCTGACTATTTTTCTTAAACTTTCAAGTTTTAAATAAAGTTCTTTTTCCATAACCACATAATTACCAATAACCAAATCCCAAATTTCAAATAATAATCAAATTACAATTTATCAATAACTAAACATTAACAAGTTTTTGCGATTTGAACATTGGTTATTGATTATTATTTGATGTTTGTAATTTGTAATTTGGTTATTTCTGTATCAATCCAGTTTATTTATCACCAATCCTGTTACGAGTTTGGGATAGAAAAATGTCGATTTCTGGGGCATCTTCTCCCCTGCCTTAGCAATCGCCTGAACCTCTTCTATCTTTGTTGGATTTAGAAAAAAGGCAATCTGATATTTCCCATCCTTTACCCATTTTATAGCCTCATCTTTATTCGTTGTATAGGTTATATAATTTTGTTCCCTGAGATTCCTATCGCTTATACCAAGGGTCTTTTCAATTAAAAGGGTGTGGAGGATTGTAACATCTAACCTTTTCCATATTGAGGGTCTGGAACCAGTTACAAATCTTTCCATTATCTCCTCATCTTTAATGGTGAGGAGGTGATAACTATTATTTCCATAGTATACCCCGAATATATGCCCCTTTTCTCCCTTCCCCTTCATTTCTGAGAAAAACTTTAGCCTCACCATTTCCTCCTCTCTGTTTCCATTAAAAGAAAAGGTCACTATGTTAAAAAATTCCCCAACCCTCTCATGCATTCTCCCCCTGTCAAAATCTTTCAAATTATGAACTACCCTGTGGATTGGAAGTATGGAGAGACCTTCTGATTCCGTATTAGTGAAATACATCATGACATAGTTATAAGGCTCATCCCCTGTAAAGGATGATTCCTTTACTCTCATCTCATTTCGGTAGTTAATTGCAGTTTCGTATCGGTGATGCCCGTCTGCAATAAATATCTGCTTATCACTCATCTCCTTGATAATCGTCTGTATTGCCCTGTTTTCACTGATTGCCCATAATGTATGCCTCATTCCTGTAGCATCCAGAAAATTAAAGAGGGGGGTTTTTTTCATATAGTCTTCTAATATAAAATCTACTCTCTTTGAAGTGTCAGAGAAGAGGCCAAATATCGGGCTGAAGTTTGCGTTGCATTTTCTGATAAGCATTAACCTATCTTCCTTAGGCTTGGAAAGGGTATTTTCATGAGGGTATATCCCCCCCTTTCCAAAGTCCTCTATTTTTGACAGGGCAATAAAGCCGATCCGTTTTTTCTTCACAAAACTTTCAGCTCTATTTGGATCAGATAGATAAGGGTATTCCTGTGCATAAATATAGAGAGAGGGTGAATTATCCCTGATGAGTATTCCATCTTTCTGCCATGACTCAAAAAATGCCTTTGACCTTGTATAACGATTATTTTCTAATGTATCACCATGTAATTCTTTACCGAGTATCAATCTGACAACATTGTTCTCATGTCTATTATAAAGACTTGCCTGTTCCTGAGGTGATATAACATCATATGGTGGTGCAACCACATCCTTTATATCTTTTATTTTTTCCCTGTTATATAAAATCCCTTTAAAGGCTGATATATGTGCCATTTGGTTATTTTTATTATAAAGTCAGGAATTGAGAATTATAAGAAACACTGAATTTTTTGATTTTACTCAGTGCTCATCGTAATTGATTTAAAT
>JACQQJ010000048.1 GCA_016207035.1 Nitrospinota bacterium
GCACAGATGGATGTGAGGAAGAGGGGTGAAAATCCCCCACTGCCCCGCAGCCGTAATGGGAACGAAAGCCCGTAAACCACTGTCAAGGGTAATACCTTGATGGGAAGGTAGGTGATTAGGTTGCCCTGAGCCGGAAGACTTGATTCCATCTAATTTGTCCTCGAGGGAGGTATATAATGTTGAAATCTATTTTTTCTTCTTTTCTTGTCTTAACCCTTCTTTCAAATCTCACCTTTGCACAGGGAACATCAACCCGAAAGACTCACGATGTAGTTGAGACCCTACCTGAGATAGTTATAACTGCTACGAGAGTAGAAGAGGCACTTAAAGATATAACGCAGGGGGTCAAAGTAATAACAAGGAGCGATATTGAAAAAAAAGGTGTTGAATTCATTACAGATATACTTCGCAGTCAGGCTGACCTTGGCATTGTTCAGAATGGTGGTGTCGGAAAAAATGCTACACTTTTTCTAAGAGGAGGCTCACCAAACCAGACTGTATTTATGATAGATGGAGTTAAGGTTAAGAGCCCTGCAACAGGTTCACTTGACATATCAGGCATCATTGTTGATGATATAGAAAGGATAGAAATTATTAAGGGGCCTCAAAGTACCCTTTATGGGTCTGATGCAATGGGAGGCGTTATCAATATTATTATGAAGAGGGGCTCTGGGATGCCAAAGTTGAGTATCTCTGCTGAAGGGGGGTCATTCTCGACATTCAAGACAGATGCCTCAATATCAGGGAGTAAGGATATATCAGCAGGCTCAATATTGGATTACAGGTTTACTGCAACATACTTTGATACAGATGGTATCTCATCTGCTAAAAGTGGCACAGAAAATGACGGATATACAAATAAATCGTTTTCTACAAAGATAGGGATAACACCTTCTGAGAAATCAGGGGTTGAACTCAGTATGAGATATTATGAAGATTTTTCAAAGCTTGATGGTTTTCAATTTGGTGTGGGTCTGGTGGATGACCTGAACTTTGTTCAAAGGGGTAAACATTTTTTGATATCCACAAAGGGAAATTATTTTCTCCAAGATTATTATGAGCAGATCCTCACCTTATCAAATATCAGTGATAATCTCAAATTTGAAGACCCGGATACCCCTTCTAACAATGCCACTATTGATACTATGATGCAGACCATTGACTGGCAGCATAATCTTTATCTCAAAGGAATAACCCTGACCGCTGGTGCTGAATACAGGAGAGAGTCAGCCGAAGATAAGGGTAATTTACATAAGAATATTAACAACAGGGCTATTTATCTGAATGGCAAAGTAAAGGTATTTCAAGATTCACTCATTTTTAATGCAGGGATGAGATATGATGACCATGAGATTGCAGGGAGTAAAATTACTTATAGAACAGGTGTTTTATATAACCTCATTCCCAGCGGTCTCAGATTCAGGGCGAACTATGCAACAGGCTTCAGGGCACCGTCATTAAATGAACTCTATTATCCATTTTTTGGCAACCCAAATCTGAAGCCAGAAAAGAGCGAAGGTTATGATGTTGGCATTGAAAAGGATTTCTATGGTAAAAAACTGCAGGCAAGTGCAACCTATTTTACCCAGGAATACACGGACCTCATAGAATATGATTTTTCTACTTTTACAGCTATGAATATTGGAAAGGCTGATATTAAGGGGTTTGATCTGGATATAAAGATAAGACCTGTAGATTATATTATGTTGAAAACAGCTTATACAAATCTGTATGCCATTGAGAGAGATACGTATAAGCAATTAACACGGAGACCTAAAGATAAGGTCAATGTATCAATTGAATATGAATTACAGAAATTGAAACTCCTCGGAGAGTATCTTTATGTATCTGAGAGGTTTGATTCTGCTGTAAATCGCAATCTTTCATCATATTCCCTGGTAAATTTAAAAGGTAGGTTTGTGATAAGTAAAAATTTTACCTTCTTTGCAAGGGTAGACAATCTCTTCAATGAGAATTATGAAGAGGCTGGTGGTTATGGAACGGCAGGCGTATCTGCCTTTGGAGGTATCAGGGTTGAATTTTAAGGTACCTATGAATTCCTTTATTTTTATACGATTAGGATGCCTTTAAAAAGTCATGGCTAAACTGTATTGCATTGGAATAGGCTATAAACCAATTGATAAAAGGGCAAGGGATATTATGTACAGTTCTGAGGTTATCCTTACCTCAGAGAGGCTTTTTGAGGTCTTTAAGGGGTATGAGGACTTTGAGCAGGTTAAAGATAGAATCAAGATAATTAATTCTGTTGATGAAACCATGGACTTTATAAAATCCCAGATCTCACAACCAACTCTCGCGGGTGTCCCAAAATCCCAGAATATTACCCTCCTTGCCTCTGGTGACCCATTGTTCTTCGGCATTGGAATAAGGGCTGTCAGGGAATTTGGGAAAGATACCGTGGAGATACTTCCTGATCTATCAAGCGTCCAGATGGCATTCTCAAGGATAAAGGAACAGTGGGATGATGCATTTCTCATGAGCCTGCATAGTGGACCTGACCCTGAAAAGAGGAGAAGATTACCCTATGATATAAAGGATATTCCCCTTTTACTTGCAAGCCATTACAAAATTGCCATTCTTACTGACAGGGAAAACAATCCTGCTGAGATTGCAAAAACATTGCTTAAATCTGAAATCTTAAATCTGAAATCACATACCCTCAAGATGTATGTCTGCGAAAGACTTGGGTCGCCTGAAGAAAAGATAACAGAAGGAAGACCTGAAGAGATTGCAGGGGATTCTTTTTCAGACCCGAATGTAGTGATAATTCAGAATACAATCCCCCAACCACACCTTACACTCGAGAGCGGAGGGTAAAGACCTTGCCTGTGAGATAAGATTTGGTCTTAGAGATGATGATATACTACACTCAAGGGGACTCATAATACAGTGATGCAGGGGAGTAACCATTCATGAATTGAGGTTTCCACAAAAGTGAGGGATATATGATGAATGACAAAAACAGCATCTGTCATGGCGAACCCCTGATTGAAGCAGGGGGGAGGCTATCTCTCTTCAGGGTAATACTGCTAATGACAGTATTTTTTTTATCTATTTCAGGGATAGCCTTTTCCTCACCATTACATCCTGAGCCTGTAGAACCTACTAAAAGAATTATTTCCCTCGCACCAAGTATTACCGAAATTCTTTATGCCCTCAATCTTGATGAAAGGATTGTAGCAGTAACTAATTTCTGTGATTATCCACCTCGGGCAAAAGAAAAACCTAAGATCGGGGGTATGTTGAATCCATCTCTTGAGGCTATTGTCTCAATGAGCCCTGATATTGTGCTAATGACTACAGATGGAAATCCAAAGGAAGTTGATGAAAGATTAAAACAGTTAGGCATAAAGACCTATGTATTCAGGGCAAGACGGCTTGCAGAACTGCCAGAGGGGATCAGGGAAATGGGGAGGGCCCTCGGTGTAGAAGAGAGGGCAAAGGCCCTTGCAGGAGAGATAGAAACCAGAGTGAAAAACTTAAAACTTAAAACTCAAAACTTAAAACTCAAGAGAAGTGTCCTCTTTATTATCTGGGTCGAGCCGCTGATTGTAGCAGGACCCGGAACCGCTATTGATGATGCATTACAACTCCTTGGCTGGGAAAACATTGCATCTGACACTCAGGTAAATTACCCTAAATACTCAATTGAAGAGGTTATTCACCGGTCACCTGATGTTATCCTGATAGGTAAGCCACTAACTGGCATTGAGGAATTTTCAAAAGGGTTTTTAAAAAAGATTGCCTCCCTTGAGGCTGTAAGGAAGGGGAGGGTTTACTATACTAGTGACGCACTGTATAGACTGGGTCCACGGGTATTAGAGGGGATAAAAGAGGTAGAGGGTTATCTCGTCAGGAGTCAGGAGTGATATGAAAAGGTTTACAGTATTAATTGCAGCGACTCTTCTGATAACAGTCACATCTACTTTTACAGGACCGAGGTTTATAAATCCTTTTAATCTGGATGACATGGCTCTCCAGATTATTTTTTCAATCAGACTCCCCCGCATTATTGTTTCCATCCTTATGGGGTCAGCCCTGGGGGCATCAGGTGCAATCCTTCAGGGGATTTTACGAAACCCCCTTGCAGACCCGTATATACTTGGTATCTCAAGCGGCTCAGCCCTCTTAGCATCAGCAGGGTTGATTTTTGGTATAACGGTTATCGGTCTTTTCACCATCCCTGCACTTTCATTTATGGGTGCTCTATTAACAGGTTTGACAATTGGTGTCATGGGATACAGGAGAGGGGGAATTTTACCAGAGAGACTACTCCTTGCAGGTATTGGGCTTGGTTTTCTTTTTTCTGCAATTCTCATGCTTTTTATGAGCATCTCTCCAAATGAAGGACTGAGAAGGGCGATACTATGGATTTTCGGTGACTTGTCAATGGCAGACTGGTCATTGATTCCCTATGGATTTATTTGTATCACTGCTGGCTTTATGCTTTCACTATGGAGATCAAAGGGATTGAATGCACTCATACTCGGTGATGAGATTGCCTACAGCCTCGGTTTTTCTCCCTTCAAAGAACGACTCATGCTTTTTATTTCTGCAAGCCTCATGACAGCCTCATCAGTATCACTTGGCGGTATAGTAGGTTTTATAGGACTTTTGATACCACATATCGTTAGGACCTATGTAGGTTCTGATAGCAGAATATTGATACCTTTATCTGCCCTGACGGGGGGAACCTTACTCTGTATCGCAGACACGATTGGAAAGACAATAATGTCACCAATGGAAATTCCATCTGGAATTATTACAGCTATCATCGGTGCACCATACTTCCTCTACCTCCTGCAAAAGAGGGAAATAATGGGAATGTAAATAGTTACGAGTCAGAAGAGATATAAAGTCAATCTCTACATCAAAATTCACGACCCACTTTCGTGGGTGCCCCGAAAATTCAATACATA
Organism: Nitrospinota bacterium; assembly: GCA_016207035.1. GTDB lineage: Bacteria > Nitrospinota > Nitrospinia > UBA9942 > UBA9942 > JACQQJ01. The sequence goes on from JACQQJ010000048.1 coordinate 4,941, forward strand.
TTTATTATGGTGATTCTTGAATTGTGCGGTGTCTCCTTTTCATACAATAGAAAAGAATTTATAAAAGGGCTATCTCTGTCAATTGGCAGCAGCGAATTTATCGGTCTGATAGGGGCAAATGGCTCGGGGAAGTCAACCATTTTGAAGCTATCAGCAGGGATCATAAAACCCCATGCAGGTGAAATAAAACTCTGGGATAAACCAATTCACCTCTATCATGGAAAAGACAGGGCAAAACTGGTAAGCTTTCTCCCCCAGATGCTCGATATAAATCTCCCATTCAGGGTTAAGGAGCTTATCAGTATGGGGCTTTATCCCTATGATATCCCACCTGATCTATCTCCTGAAGGGGCAATGGAAATGGTTGGTCTTGTTGAAAAGGCAGATTCATTTATAACAGAACTCAGCGGGGGTGAGAGGAGGAGGGTTTTTATAGCAATGATACTCCTTCAGGGTGCAGGGATCCTTTTGCTTGACGAGCCCCTTGCCAATCTCGATATTAAATATCAGGTAGAATTAATCATGCTCCTGAAAGGTCTTGTCAATACAAAGAAGATATCTGTTGTTATGGCACTCCATGATATAAACATGGCATTTCAGTTTGATCGTGTATATGTGGTTAAAGAGGGGAGATTGATTGCATCAGGTGAGCCAAACACTATCATTACCAGTGAATTACTTAAAAATGCCTTTGAGATTGATGTAACGATAAATATCTTGGACAGAAAAAATTAGACAAAAAAATAAAGAGATTAAAAAGTTTGATATTTCACCTTTTCACAATTTTAACTTATTGACAACAATATATATCTATAATAC
>JACQQJ010000043.1 GCA_016207035.1 Nitrospinota bacterium
AATATTATTTTTTTCTAATAGAATTCTCATTAAACTATATAGGTTAAAATTAACCACTTAAGGATTAGTTATACTAAAGGCAACAAATAACTTGATATATATCACAACCCTCTTATAGCCCCCTTTACTAAGGGGGACTTTATAGTAATTTTATTTATTGCCGTTACTATAGTTAAATATCAAATATCCAAAAATTTAAATCAATATACTGACCCCTATTATTGGCAGAAATAAGGTTTTAGCGGTAGAGTCGATTTAAAAATACCATGGAGCAGAAAAGGGCTAATAATGTTACCGAGCTCATTGGTTCTACCCCCTTAATAAAGCTGAGCAGAATTGTCCCGGAAGATTATGCTAATATATATGCAAAGGTAGAATACTTCAACCCAAGTGGCAGCGTTAAAGACAGGATAGCAATCAGCATGATAGAGGATGCAGAAAAGGGGGGGTTACTAAAAAAGGGGGGCACTATTATTGAACCTACCAGCGGAAACACCGGGATAGCACTGGCAATGGTTGGGGCTGCAAAAGGATACAAGGTTATATTGGTTATGCCGGAGGATATAAGCAGTGACAGGATGTTAATGCTCAAATTATACGGCGCACAGATTGAACTTACAAAGGCACGGTTTGGTATGCAGGGGGCAATAGAGAAAGCAGAGGAATTGACCAGGAAGCATTCTGATTATTTTATGCCTCAGCAGTTTAATAACCCGGCAAATCCTGAAATTCACAGGCGAACCACTGCAAAAGAGATACTCAAGGCTATGGGTGATGATCAGGTTGATACCATTGTAGCTGGTGTTGGGACAGGCGGCACCTTAACAGGTGTCGGCGAGGTTTTGAAGACAAAAAATACTGATACTAAAATTGTAGCTGTAGAGCCCAAGGCATCAGCAGTTATTTCAGGAGGAAGTCCCGGACATCATTTGATTCATGGGATAGGTGCAGGTTTTATTCCCAAGGTTCTTAATCTCCACATTATTAATGAAGTCATAACTATCAGCGATGAGGATGCCTTTAATACATCAAAGAACCTTTCCACGAGTGAAGGACTTTTAGTCGGTTTTTCATCAGGTGCTGCATTCCTTGCAGCACTTCAGGTTGCAAAGAGATCTGGAAAGAGGAAAAATGTGGTCGTTGTATTCCCTGATACAGGGGCACGATATTTTGGTTTTGAAAAATATTCTGAAGTCAGATAACTCATCATGCATATGAGAACAGATATAAGCTATGTCCATGGACTGAAATGCAGAGAGTGCGGAAGAAGCTATCAAAAAGAGCCAATCCATGTATGCGAATACTGTTTTGGACCATTAGAGGTGGTTTATAACTATGATGGAATAAAAAATATATTGAGCAGGGACGTTATAGAAAAGAGACCATGTAATATGTGGAGATACAGGGAGCTTCTTCCCATTGATACTGATCCCAAAGTGGGGAAGGATGTTGGATTTACACCCTTTATCAGGGCTCATAACCTGGGCGAGGTATTGGGGATAGAAAACCTCTACATTAAGAATGACAGTGTAAACCATCCAACCCTCTCTTTTAAAGACAGGGTTGTAGCAACCGCAATAACAAAGGCAATAGAATTTGGATATGATACTGTTGCCTGTGCCTCCACAGGTAATCTTGCTAACTCTGTTGCAGCATTGTCAGCAGAAGGCGGAGTAAAAAGTTATATATTCATACCGGCTGATCTTGAAAACAGTAAGATACTTGGAACCCTCATATACGGGACAAACCTCATAGGTATAAAAGGCAATTACGATGATGTAAACAGGCTATGCAGCGAAATAGCGGCAAACTATCACTGGGCATTTGTCAACATAACCATAAGACCATACTATGGTGATGGCTCAAAGACATTCGGCTATGAAATAGCAGAACAGCTTGGCTGGAAGGTACCGGATAATGTGGTGGTACCTGTAGCAGGGAGTTCTCTTATTACCAAGATATGGAAGGCATTCAAAGAGTTTGAAATGCTGGGTTTCATTGATAGAGTAAACACAAAGATTTTTGCCGCACAGGCATCAGGATGTTCCCCGGTAACAACGGCTATAAAGGAAGGAAGAAATTTTATAAAACCTGTGAAACCAAATACTATTGCAAAATCCATTGCAATTGGAAACCCTGCAGATGGCTATTACGGTATAAAGACAGTAAAGGAGAGCGGCGGATATGGAGAGGATGTTACGGATGAAGAGATCGTGGAGGGTATAAAACTACTGGCTCAAACAGAAGGGATTTTTACAGAGACTGCCGGGGGGGTAACTGTTGCAGTTACAAAAAAACTAACAGAGCAGGGGAGAATCAAGAAAAATGAGCTTACCGTGATATCCATTACAGGAAATGGTTTAAAGACACAGGAGGCTGTAGCAAAAAGTGTTGGAAGCCCTGTTATTATTGAACCACGTCTGAAATCATTTCAGGAAAGGTTTGAGGAATTAGATTCTGAAGATGTGAAGTTGAGAAGATAATAAAATGTGAAACTGTTATCCTTCTAACCTCACATCTACATTTTGGGGAGGAGAGAGACATGGCAGTAAGGGTTAGGATACCATCACCTTTGCAAAAATTGACAAATAATCAGTCAGAAGTGACAGCCCATGGTAAGAATGTCAAAGAAATATTTTCAGATTTAGAAGTGCAGTATCCTGGAATAAAAAACAGGCTCTACGATGAAAGTGGAAACCTCCGCAGGTTTATCAATATTTATATAAATGATGAGGATATAAGGTTTCTTAAAAATGAAGAAAGCGAACTAAAGGACGGTGACAGTATTTCTATAATACCGGCAATAGCAGGAGGGGGATGTGTCATTCTTCACAGAAGAACAGATTTACAGATATAGCAGGCATATAATACTTCCGGAGGTTGGTGGAAAGGGACAGAAGAAACTCATGGAGGCAAGGGTTCTCCTGCTCGGGGCTGGAGGTCTTGGCTCACCAGCAGCAATATACTTAGCAGCGGCTGGCATCGGAACTATCGGGATTATTGATTTCGATATTGTGGATATGAGTAACCTTCAGAGGCAGATACTTCACGGTGTGAATGATATAGGAAGGCTAAAGGCTGAATCAGCCCATGATACTATAAAGTCACTCAATCCTGATGTAAAGGTAGAGTTATATAAAGAAAGGCTCACTTCAGAAAATATAATCAGTATATTCAAAGGGTATGATATCGTAGTGGATGGTTGTGATAATTTTCCAACACGATACCTCGTAAACGATGCATGCATAATGACGGATAAAACCAATGTCCACGGGAGTATATTCAGATTTGATGGACAGGTTACTGTATTCAAACCAAAGGAAGGCCCATGTTACAGATGCCTTTATCCTGAGCCACCTCCTGCAGGTCTTGTCCCCAGTTGTCAGGAGGCAGGGGTGCTGGGTGTCCTTCCGGGGATTATAGGTACACTCCAGGCAGTTGAGGTAATAAAACTTATCCTTGGAATAGGAAAGCCTCTGATCGGCAGGCTGCTCCTTTATAATTCCCTTGATACTGACTTCAGACAGGTTAAATTAAGAAGGGATATTAACTGCCCTGTTTGTGGTGATAATCCCACCATAAAAGGGCTTATTAATTATGAGGAGTTCTGTGGTGTCGGAAGACACTAATTCAAAGCGGGTAGGTTAATAAATTTGGGGTTTTTATTTGATGCATGAACAAAAAGGGGTAGGGAAAAAGCTTGGAATTCTCCTCACCACAAGTCCTGAGAGTGAGAATACCTTTACTGTTATAAAGTTAAGTGAGTCAGCACTGGCATCAGGTAAGGATGTCCATATATTTCTCATGTGTGATGGGGTTTACAATATTCATAATGAGGATTTTGTATCTCTCGTGAATAAAGGGGCATCAATTACCTTATGTGCCCATAATGCCTCAGAGAGGCATGTAGAGGAGAGAGAAGGGATAAACTTTGGAAGCCAGTATGACCATGCCCATATTGTAAATGAATCAGACAGGTTTCTGTCATTCACATGAATTAGGACGCAGATTATTTGATGAAAAAAGTAACAGTAGTTTTACAGAAATCTCCATTGAATACCATGAGAAACTCAGAGGCCCTGCGGATGAGCTTAGGGCTCACCCTTGCAAATAATGCCGTACGGGTGATCTTTGTTCAGGATGCACTCTATAGCCTTCTCAATACACTGCCGGAGAGGATTAAATCCCCCGGGTTCAGGAGACATATTGAAATGCTTGACAAATTAAAGTGCAGACTTGTAGCAGAGAGGGAATCTATGGAAGAGAGGGGTATCAGGGAGATTAACTATCCCTTAGAGATAAGGGATAGAGGTGAAGTTTTTACATTAATAAAAGAGAGTGACTCCCTTATTGTTTATTAATGGAATATATTTATGACATCAAAAGTTGCAGTAGCAGAAAAAACAGATTTTAAGATCTTAGATGAGTCTATCTTAAAAGAGATTGGTAACACCCCTATTGTAAGAATAGGGAACCTTGCAGCGGGGTTTAAGGATATTGAGATATATGCAAAGCTGGAGTGGTATAATGCAGGCGGTTCAATAAAGGCACGGCCTGCCTTACGGATGATTGAGGACGCTGAAAGGTCAGGTAAGCTCACAAAAGATAAGGTTATACTCGATTCAACATCTGGTAATACCGGTATAGCATATGCCCTTATAGGAATGGTGAAAGGATATAAAGTAGAACTGGCCATGCCGGGAAATGTCTGTAAGGAGAGAAAAAGGCTTATGGCTGAATCTTACAAGGCGAAAATAATACTCTCAGACCCGCTGGAAGGTTCAGATGGTGCCATACGAATGGCACGAAAAATATTTAATGAAAATCCTGATAAATATTTTATGCCTGACCAGTACAATAACCCTTCTAACTGGAAGGCACATTTTGATACTACAGCAGCAGAGATATACAGACAGACAGAGGGGCGGATAACACATTTTATTGCAGGGATTGGAACCGGCGGAACTGTTATGGGGACGGGCAGAGGGCTCAAGAGGTTCAAGCGGGACATAAAGGTATATGCAGTTGAACCTGCAGAACCACTTCATGGAATAGAAGGCCTCAAACATATGGAGACATCTATTGTACCCGGTATTTATGACGAGAGTTTCTTAGACGGCAAAATCAGTGTAAAAACTGAGGATGCCTATGAAATGGTCAGGCTCCTTAAAGAGGAGGAGGGGCTTGGTGTTGGTCATTCATCGGGTGCAGCCATGAAAGGGGCACTGGAGCTGGCAAAAATGATTGGAAAAGGTGTTATCGTTACCGTTTTTCCTGATAGCTGTGAGTGTTATATAACCACCGGTGATTTTCAGAAATACACTGTATCAAAGGCATGAAAATAGTTCACCTATTGAGAGACCCTCGTAATACCTATGCAATAGAGACTATTACATCCCAGGGGATTGATAATGAGGTTGAATTAATCCTTATTCATGATGCAGTATATATGAAGATAACCTGTAATGGAATAAAAACCTATGCCTGCAAAGACGATGTGGAGTCAAGGGGGATTGAATCAATGTGGGAGGTATTGACTTACGAGGAGATTGTAAAAAAGATATTTGAGTCTGATCGTGCAGTATGCTGGTAGAAAAGAAATAAATGAGTTTTTTATGTCTGAACAGAGCAAAGTAACAGGGAAATTTGATAAGATACTGGATATAAAAGGAGAGGTCTGTCCGTATACCTTTGTCCGTTCAAAGCTTGCATTAGAGGAGATGGAGTCAGGGGAGGTACTTAAGGTAATAGTAGACCATGAACCTGCTACAAAAAATGTCCCCCGCAGTATGGAGAATGAAGGTAATGAAGTCCTTGACATTAGCAAAATTAGTGATACTGACTGGCAGATAGTTATTAAAAAGGCATAAGCACAAATAAAAAAATAAATGGGAAATAGAAAATGGGTAATTATTTGGTGATTGTTTATTGGTTCTTGGCTATTTTTATAGAAAGATTCTATGGCAAAGAAATATGTATCCCTTACATTCCCTGAAGCCCTTATAAAAGAGCCTGTAATATATAGATTGGGTAAAGATTTTAATATTGTCCCGAACATATTTAAGGCAAAGGTAAGTCATACAGAGGGGTGGCTCATCTTAGAGCTTAATGGAGAAAAGGGGGAGATTGAAAAGGCGATAGGTTATCTCAAAGGCAGAGGGGTTATTGTAGAAGAGGGTGGAAAGGAGATTCTTAAAAAAGAAAGGGGGAAGAAGATAAGCACGGTAAGGATTCATCTCACCTTTCCAGATATGGAAATCAGGAGACCTGTTATCTATGAAATCGGTGAGAAATACCATGTAGTTACAAATATAAGAAGGGCTGATATGTCAGAAAGGGCAGGATGGATGGATATAGAGATCTGCGGTGATGATGCGGATATAGACAGGTCAGTTGATTATCTTAAGGAAAAGAAAATAAAGATAAATCCAATCGAGGGGGATGTAATTGAGTAAGAGTATTTTGACATGAAGATATCAAGAAAGGGACAATATGCAGTAAGGGCAATGCTTGACATGACGGGGCAGTCTCATAATTACCCCGTGCCATTATCAAATATCTCCATACGAGAGGAAATATCATTACATTACCTGGAACAGCTCTTTGTAAGACTGAGGAGGGCAAAGTTAGTAAATAGTATCCGGGGTCCTGGCGGCGGATATATACTCGCAAAGAGTCCAACAGAGATAACCATAGGAGATATCTTAAGGGCAGTTAAAGAGGATATAGCCATATCGCAATGCGCTGATTTAGACAACCATAAGAAATATCTCTGCAATAGAATAGGGGATTGTGTTGCCAGTGTTGTCTGGCAGAGACTTGCAAAAAATATCTCTGAAATCCTTGATTCTATAACCCTTGAAGACCTCTGTAGAGAGAACAAAAAAAATATTCCTGAAAAAACCTTGAAACACAGTTTCGACTTCTGTATTTAACACAAAGATACAATTAACAACAGGGCTCTGTGGTTTCCTAAAAGCAATTTTTTAGCTAAAAGATTTACCGTTAGCACCTTACAATCTTCTTTGTATAGTCAATCAGTCTTTTAACTGGTGCACTCTCTAAAATTAATCTCCCCTCCCCTTCCTCTTTAAAGACCTCTTTAAAGGGAGGTTCTCTACCAATGAGCCCCCTCGCATACATAAAATCTGATTGTGAGTCCCATTCCAGTTCTACTGCTGTTAAAGGATGTTCAGCAGGACTTTGCAGGACTTTGCCGGCATCTGAGGGGTTATAGACACTCCCGTGTGCGCAACAGCAGATAACACTGTCACCTCCGTAGAGGACAGACCTCTCTCCAGGGGGGTAATATTTTATCAATGTCTTTTCTGAATTTGGGCGTACTAATGCATGATTGCAGATTGACACATAGGCAACTATAGATTTATTAATTCCTGCACCTCCAGGGTGAATATAGGACATCCCGTCTCCTGATTGTTCTACCTTTGAAGGTTCAATCGTTTTATTCAGGTCGAGGAGCAAAACAGGGATATTGTGGTAGGGATAAAAGAAGATATAGTTTTCATTTTTTATAATATCAGATGCCCTGAAAGGGTCTTTATTTTCAGTTGTCAGCAATACCCTTTTATACTCCACTTTTCCAGAATTGACTATCGTGCTGCTGAACAGATTAAGGGCTGTTATGAGCGAGGCTCTGCGGAATTTCATGATAAAAAAAATTAAGGGGAAAAAGTGAAATGGTGACAGGTTTGTTTTAATTATGCATGAATTCTAACAACCGGCGTTAGCAGCCTCTCTGTTTGCCCATGTCTTATACCGTATATTTACCCCATTTTCTGATTTAACAATGACATAAAGGTCATCAAAATCGGGTGACCTGAAACTGAGAGACCCCCTGCCTTTAAAACTTGCCATACCATAAATATCTTCAAAACTCTTAATTCCACGGGTGAGTGATATATAATCCATAACCTTTACCGCCATCACCTGGACATCTTCAGATGCCTCAATCTCAATCTGAAGCCCCGGCAGATTCTGGGTCAGTCGTAGAGAGTCTATACCTTTCCTGAAAAAAGAATTCGCACCGCTCCTCAAAAGTATTTCCCCTTTGAAAAGCCTTTCTATCCTCTCTTTAATATTTTCATAGGTTATACTAAATTTTGCCCCTCCTTTAACAATAAAGAACACCGTCTGATTATCAAACATTGCAGGTATGGGATAGAAATACCATAAGACATCTTTTACCTCAAATGCCCCTTGAGTAGAACCGCTCTTCATATAATTTGTATATTGGGGCGCATACATAATAAACATATTTACCGGGATTTCAGAGGTAATTTCTACAAATGCAACCCTATCCCTTTCAACATCCACCCTCCTTTCATATTCTAAAAGGGAATTTTTATCCTCTGCTAGAGAAGGGTTATACGCAAATACGGAGACAATAAAAACTATACATAATCTTAAGGTATTATTCATTAAAAGGTAAACTCTCCATTTTTCTCTTTACCCTAAATCTTTCTTTTTCCTAAAATCCAAAAAGATTCTTAAGGAGGGTTGACTCCCATACTGTCCTTGAATCCCTGTAGTCACTCTTCGGGTCATCAGCAATAGCCTTTATTACCTTTCCATCCTTCTCCCAGTCAACCCTTATCAGCATTGACTCAACACTTGATGTATAGGGATAACAGATACCATGAATGGGTGCAGGCTCTTTTACATTATATCCCATACCTATTGCAGTATAATGTGCTGCATTCTTCCCCTGGTATATTGAGGTGTATGCAGACTTTGTATAGGGGACCTTTGCACAATCGCCGGCTGCAAATATATTTCCAACCTTCTTAGACTTAAAAGTGGTGGGGTCCACATCCACATATGGGTCGCCAAGCCCTGAATCCCTTATAAAAGTAGCCGCCTTATTGGGAGGGATAAGGGTTGTCATGTCATAATCTATCTTATCACCTGTATCTGTAACAAGCCTCTTATTTGCCCCATCAATCTCAACTACCTTGCTATTGGACATATACTTAATACCCTTCTTCTCAAAGACTGTAAGCCACTTCTGTGCCAACGGCGGCGGCTGGGGTTTATCATTTGAATCTGTTACGATAATCTCTGCGCTGACACCCTTTCTTTTAAAAAATTCGTCAAGGAGGCACGCCATCTCATATGGACCAGGAGGACACTTAAATGGTGCTGATGGAACTGACACCACCACCTTGCCACCCTTAAAGACCTCTACCCTCCTTCGTAACTCTATAGTTCCTTCCAGTTCCCATGCATGGGCATTAAAGGCTGGATTTTCTGTTAGCTGCAGTATCTCCTCATCTGCCAATCGTATACCTGTAGCAATCAAGAGATAGTTATATGTTATATTTCCCTTACCGGTTATGACTTTATTATCCTCTGGTATAATACCCCCGACCTCTGTCTTTATAATCCTGATGCCTTTCTCTCTCAGAGGATAATAGCTCCTCGCTGCATCCTCTAACTTCTTTAACCCAACACTGTAATCAATATGGGATGGACCAGATACAAAAAAGGGATTTTTCTCCAGGAGAATTACCTCTGCATCCTGGGCAAGTTCTCTCATGGTATTCGCAAAAGATACCCCTGCAAATCCACCCCCGATAACTATGACCCGCTTTCCACCTGGTGGGGAAAGCAAATCTTTATGAAAAATAGGTCTCTCCTCTGCACTGGCACTCTTCCGCAAAGAACCCCCAATACTGTCTGCGAAGGCTAAACTGGCAATCGCCCCTCCCATGATTTTTAACGCATCTCTCCTTTTCATATAACCTCCTTTCTAACCCACCTTAATCCTCCCCTTAAACTAAGGGGAGGAAAGAGGAGGAGTTATAATTAGTGATTTGTTAAACAAACAAACTTACATCTGCGTCCATCGCATAATCGAGAAAAGTGGCAGCCCCACCAATCTCAACACCATCAATAAGGTCTTCCCTCTTAATCCCCATAACATTCATTGTTGTCTGACAACCTATAAGTCTCACACCACCCTCCCTTGCCATATCCAGAAGTTTTGGGATTGTCGCCATATGAGCCTTGTCCATCCAACTCTTCATCATCATAGTTGCCATGGATGTCATTCCAGGGATTGCCCCGATAATATTAGGTATTGAAACTGGCATTGCCGGGTTTGCAAGGGGGGAAACCTTTAAAGAATTAAATTTATGTTTATTGATTATATCAAGTCCATAAAATGTAAAAAATATCCCTGCCTCCATATCCATGGATATAGCCGTTGTTACAAGGATAAGGGGTGGGTATGCAAAATCAAGGGTCCCCTTTGATGCAATTATTGCCAACCTTTTTTTCCTTTCTTCAGCCACATCAACCCCCCTTATTTCATCCTCCTTACATAAAATCTTAATACCTGTCCTTCAGATTCCTCTTTTAATATCTGATGGCCTGTCCTCTTTGACCATGAGTGCATATCATTTGTTGCGCCAGGGTCTGTTGACTCCATAAGAAGAATCTCCCCGACATTAATTTTTTTAATCGCTATATTTGCATGAATAATTGGTTCAGGGCAGACCTGTCCTTTGCAATCCAACAAGGAATCTACCTTAATATCTTCAGACATTTTGATCCCCCTTTTATTCTCCCTTTACTGAAACTTTATATTTAACTGAAAAATACTAACCTGCTTTTAAAAAATCAAATCAAATTTGTAATGAAGGACTCTAATTTATCTTTAATTTCCTTCCCCATATTTACAAATTCCAAACCATACAATTTAAGCCTGGTATTATAAAAAGGCTTTGTGTATCTCACCTGACATGGTATCCTCAGATTCCCACCGTTGCCACCGATATTGAGATCAAGGAGCAGAAGCTCACCTGTCTCAAACAGATAGTCTACCATTATCTGACAGCCCCCCAGACCGATATCAACTATAGTGCCTTCTAAATGTTTCTCAATTAAATTTCCACCCTTTAATTCCTTTTCTTGATAGATACCTGTTATTATAGATACCCCAATCCTTCTATACCTTCGAAGCTCACTCCTTTTCTCAAATTTTTCAGGAAAATCTATTATTAATAAAGGGGGTGAAAAATTGAGCCTCTTTTCAATAACCTTACTTAATCCTACTACATAATTCTGCCCTGCATGAGACTTTGTTGTAATAGTGCATTCACTCCCCCTCTCCACTCTGGCAAGACTGGACAGCCATTGATCAGGGACACCTATATCAATCCTTTTAGATGATTCATCTATTGAAGATATGTTCCCCTTAAACCCTATATCTCCTATCCTTACAAAAATATCCAAACCTTTCTTAAAAAATATATTATCCATCATTTTAATCCTAAAACATCCTGCATATCATAAATTCCTTGAGGTTGCTGAATAATCCAGATTGCCGCCTTTACAGCACCCCGTGCAAAGTTATCCCTGCTCTGCGCCTTATGGATAATCTCAAGTCTTTCACCGAGACCGCCAAATATAACTGTATGTTCACCGACAATATCCCCTGCCCTTATTGCCTGGATGCCTATCTCCTCCCTCCCCCTCTCCCCTATAACCCCCCTCCGTGTATAGATACCTACCTTTGACAGATCCCTCTTCAGGGAGTCTGCTATTATCTCTGCTATCTTCAAGGCAGTCCCGCTGGGTGCATCTTTTTTCATTCTGTGGTGTGCCTCAATTATTTCAATATCATAGTCATCTCCAAGTACCTTTGCTATATCCCTGATCACTTTGAACATCACATTTACCCCCACGCTCATATTTGGTGAAAGGACACACCGTATCTCCTTTGAAAGGTCTTTTATCTTCTCCATCTGCTCCCTTGAGAAACCTGTAGTTCCGACAACAATTGCCTTATTCTCTTCTACTGCTTCATATATATGCTCAAGGGATGGTGACGGTGATGTGAAATCAATAATCACATCATAATCTTTTGTAAGCCCGGCAATATCATCAGAAATAGGTATGCCATTCTTCCCTATCCCTGCTACCTCACCTGAGTCTTTCCTTACAAACCTTGAGCCCCTCTGCTCAGTAGCACCAACCAGTTCTACACCATCCGTCTCTTTTATAACATTTATTACCCTGCTCCCCATCCGTCCAGCGGCACCGGTAACTACTACTTTAACCATGATTCCCCTTTTCTCATGACAAATATAAAATCCTTAGAACACGAATCACACGAATACTAAAAATGGCACGAATGAAGAATTAATAACTGGCTAAAATATCCGCCACAAACTTTCACTGACAAAAATAATAGGACAATAGACTTTAGACTATAGACTTAAGACTGAAATAAAAAAACCTATTGTCTAATGTCTGATGTCTAATGTCTTTTTTAAGTCTGTGTTGGTCGGTGGCTAAAAAATTATTTGTGCAATTTCTCCATTTGTGTAATTCGTACTCAGGCTCATATCAGCTTATATTGTTTCATTGCCCCTTTTAGTCTCTCTAAATTTTTTTCAGACATCTGGCATAAGGGGAGCCTCATCTCGCCAGAGACCTTACCCATGAGAGAGAGGGCGGTCTTGACCGGGATAGGATTAGTCTCATAGAACATTGCCTCATTTAAAGACCGCAGCCTATAGTGTATATTTTTTGCCTTTTCAATATTCCCTCTAAAAAACTCATTGCAGAGGGATGCCACATCTCCTGGTACAATGTTGGCAGTAACAGATATAACACCCATCCCCCCTACTATCAGCAGGGGAAATGTTGTAAAATCATCACCCGAAAGGACAATAAAGTTATCCCCGCAGAGTGCTATGACATCACTTACCTGTCTCAAATCCCCTGTTGCCTCTTTTATACCAATAATATTTTTAATCCTTGAAAGCCTCTCAACAGTATCAGGGAGCATGTTCACACCAGTCCTCCCGGGGACATTATAAAGAAATTGGGGTATATCCACAGATTCTGCTATCATTTTAAAATGCTGATATAATCCCTCCTGTGTAGGTTTATTATAATAGGGGGTTATTAAAAGGACGGCATCTGTACCAGCAGACTTTGCATGTTTTGTAAGCATTATGGACTCTGCAGTAGAATTTGAACCAGTCCCGGCAATTACTGGAACCCTTCTGTTTACAATATCCACCGTCATTTCTATAACCCTCTCATGCTCCTTATGAGAGAGAGTGGCGGACTCACCTGTTGTTCCGCACGGGACAATACCATGAGTCCCTTCCCTTATCTGAAACTCAATGAGGTCAGCATAAGTCCTTTCATCTATCTCTCCATCTCTAAAAGGGGTAACAATTGCAACAAATGAACCTTTAAACATAAAATTAATTTATTCTATCGCATCTTATGTTAAGACCTGTTAGCTCTCTGCCTCAGCCTTTTTAATAATGCCACTATCGTTGAGAAATTGCAATAGTCTTTTATTAACCTAACTCTTTAAAATCAAAAACGGTATGATTATGAATCCTTCTCATGAAGCTTCATCATAAAATTGAAGTCTTACATCGGAATCTATTATTCCATGATCCCTTGAGAGCTTATAAAAATATTTTAAACCCTCTATCTCATCATATCCGAGAACATATCTTATCCTCTTTGTCAGGTAATCAATGCAGACCTCCCTGCTTATTTTAAGCCTCTTTGATTCCGTTAAAGAAATATCATTGATAGAGCCAATCCCTATCTCAATTGCCCTTTTCAGGATGTTAATTCCATCTCCTAAATCCACTCCGTCTCTTGCTGCAAGGAGGGCATGGACAAATGGTCTCCCTGTCAGAAGATACCACTCTTCTCCCATGTCATAGGTCACAAACCTCTTACGATCAATCTTAAGTGCATTATCTCCTATTATCAATCCTGCATCTGCTATCTCCATCATCCTGCCTATAACAGGCATTGCAGGTATAAATTCAGGATCTATTTTAAACCTCTCCTTAAGAATTATTTTCAGCATCGCAACTGATGTCCTTGAGCTATTATCCACAGCTATGGTTTCAATATCGTGAATCTCCCTTTTGCTGAAGAGTAATACCGTATTTACAGTTCCGAGTGAAGAGATAGAAAAACCCCTGATTAATTTAAGACCCGAAATCCGTGCATACTCAATGGAAGGGATAACTGCTATATCAAGCCTTTCACTTTTTAGCATTTCTGATAGATTGGCAGGTGTATCGAATATGAGTTTAAACCTGTGCCTTACTATTCCCTTTGTTAAGGCATAGGTCAGAGGCTTTGCGTTCAGAAATTTATGACAGCCAAAACGAAGCATTGAGTTATGTAACATACAGATTATTCAGAAAACAGGGAAACAGGATATAAATAAAGTTAACAAAAAATGCTGAAAATGTCATTAAAGAAACAAACTAACTCTGCCAAATCTCACCTTGACCTGTTAACTATCCATTGAGTGCCGCATATATGCTGAAAGTCGCAGCCTGGGCATAGATTCTTTCTATCCTGTGTCGGCTTGAAGGGTATCTCTCCATTCACTATCTCTTTAAGGAGACAAATAATTATATCTTTCAGTATCCCATAATTTTTCTCTATATCTGCGTCATCACAGAAGGGGAGTTCAATCTCTTTATTTATTACTGAACGGCCAAGGAGCAAGAACATGGCATTGAGATTATTTATTTTTATCTTTGTATAATTGGAATAAAGCATGAGATAAACGGGAAGCTGGAAACTCCTTATAGCATTGTACCACGATGCCCTATTGTCAGGGTCAAGCCTATCAAACTCAATTTTAAGATACTCCTTTTTTGCACCAATCTTAAAGTCTATTATGAATCTCTTTTCTCCCCTCTTTTCTATAGTATCCAGTCTACCTTTAATCTTGAATGAGTCAATAGAAAGCGGAGGAATTTTCTCTTCTATTCCAAGAATAATAACAGGTTTCTCCTTAATCAGCGGGATATAGTAATGCCTAAGAAAATCTTTCAGGTGATTTTTTATCTGTTTTTTCAATAGATATACCGTGCCAAACTGGCTTTCTCCATATTTCTTTTTAAAGAGATTATCTGCGCACAGTTCTATCTCCTGAATATCAATGTCTGCCTCCTTTAATTGATGATTCATCCGTTTTGAAAGATATTCTGAAAGAATCTCATGGACAAGGCTGCCTATGCCCGTCCTTTCAATATCCGCTGAAACCTCTTCCTTCTTGCTAAGATTCAGCACATAGGTATAATAAAACTTAAGCTGGCACTCCAGATATATATTAAGAGAGGTTGTACTGTAGGTAAATTCTTTCAGGAACCTGACTATACCCTCAGTTTTGGGTAAATCTTCTGTGATTTTGTTCTCAAGGTTGACTTTATACTGAATAGTTTTCACATAATCTCTATCAATCGCCCTGTCTTGTTTCTGGTTTTCCCATATCAATTTTTCAACAAACCTCGACCTCTCTTTTTTATAGCCCTCAATAAAAAAGATATGAACCTCCCTTGCACATCTCAGGAGGGACTCAAAATAATACTCCGCAAGTCTATCTCTATCCCGGTAGGTCGGAAGCCCCAGTATCTCTCTTGCCTTAAGAGGCAGGAATGTATCTTCTTGTTTAGAGGAGGGGAGTATATCCTCATTTGCATCCAAAATAAAGACAGTATCAAATTTGAGGTTTCTGGTTTCAAGAAACCCAAGGACCTGCAACCCCCTTAGTGGTGTCCCCTCAAAGGGAGTATAGACACCCATGATATATTTCCTGAAAAAGCGGAAGTAGCTGCCCCTTTCTGCAAAGGATATGTCCCTCATGAGCGATCCGGAGAGGGTGTTGAGCAGCAGGAGAAATGACTCTGAAAAGGGATAGAAGAGGGGATGAAGCCTTGCCGTACTGTTGTTGAAAATGTAAGCAAGGAGCCCCTTGCATCTTTCAGCAAAGTCCCTGACATTTTTAAATTCATAAAATTTTTCAATAGTATTTTGGTGAATCTCTTTTAGATGTCTTCTCATTCCCTCACTATCAATACCCCTTTCGGATTCAGAAATCCTTACCTTAATATTTTGCATAAAATCTTCATTATTTTCTATTTCCTCCAGGGTCATAAAGGTTTTTTCCCTGTTTTTTACAAATGCCTCTTCTAAGGCATGGAACATAATTCTCGTAATTTCTGCATTGCCATTGTAGCAGATATTCTTTGTGTAAGGGTGAAGGACAAATTTAAGGTAGTCAGGGATGAAAAGGCGGTCTTCATCGTCCATTGAGTCTATAAGCCCCATGAGATTATTCATAAAACCAGATATTGGTGTGCGATACAGGGGATAACTTAAAGAGACATTGTAGTCTCTTTTATCCATAAGAGAGAGCCCATGATGGAGCAATGGAAAAAGGCTTTCAGGAGACGGAAGCACAATAACGGTTTTTTCATCTAAGTCTTTCTCATTTCCCAACCTTGTTTCAAGTATCTTGCCCAGTGCAAATACCTGGCCATGGGTATCAGGGCTGCTATAGAAATTTACCTCAGAATCTATACTATCTGCTCCATTTTCTTCAATCCGTATCCCCAGACCTTTAACCCTTTCATTTAAACCTGCACCATGCTGAAAGATAAACAGTACATCATCCTGTGAGAGCAGTTTCCTGAACATGTCAGTTTCGCACCTGGTAAAGGCATAGAGCCCTGCAAAGACTATTTGTTGAAAATTGCCAATTCCAATCTCATCAATCTCCTCGGAAACCTTCCTGTATCGCAGCGACCTGGTAGAAAACCCCAACCCATCAACAGCCCTATAAAATTCCTCATAAAAAAGGGATAGGGACCCAAGCCTTTGCATTCCCTCTTCAGGTATTGCACCATCTGCATAAAGCTCAATCTCTTTAACCTTCCGCACATCAACTCCTTCTATGTATAACTCCTCTATATCCTGATAGATGTTAAGCCCTAGGGAGAAAAAGGTATCGGGTGTAATAAATTTATTTCCACCGACAGGTTTTGATGCCCTTATCTGGATATTGTAAAGGATGGCGACTGCATCTATAGCCTCCAGCCTTCTTTTTAGCTGGATTCGTTCATAAATATAATCTACAAATTCGTCTATTGAGAATATGGCAGGCGGGATAAAGCTTCCCTTTACCCTTTCTGCAATCGCCTTTCTCAGAAAGTGGGATGGCCTTCTGCCAGGGAAGACTACAAGATTTGATGAGTAATCACGGCTAACTACCTTCAAATGGGGAATAATCTCTTCTATAAGGCTCTGTTGTCGATGGATAAATAGTGTGTTCAATTTACTCCCATTACCCTTTTTAAGTCAATATAGACAATCTTCCCTTCAATAGTCCTGTCAGGATAGATTTCCTTCATAATCTTCAAATAAGTTTTAATCTGGGATATATATGTATCTTCCGCCTCTCTATCCATTCCTGTTTTATAATCAATTACCATAACCTTATCTTTATCAATAACCACCCTATCCATTCTGAAAAGATTCCCTTCCAAATCAGTAAACTCCTGCTCCCTTTTAACTACCCTGTCAGGTCTATATCTAAAATACCCTGATATTTCCCCATGCCTGATTATACCCATAACTGCCTCTGCTAATGCATTCTCATCATATTCCGCTCCAGTCCCATCTTTAACCCTCTTAATAATTTTCGTAAGTCCTTCTTCAAATCCCTCATTGATAAACTCTATGGAGGATAACACCCTGTGAATGAATTCACCCCTTTCTCTTTCTTCAATATTCAGCGTTCTGTCCGTGCCCAATTGCCATTCAATCTTTTTGCAGCAATGGCTGATTTCAAATTGTGCAGGAATAGTTTTATCACCAGGAAATACAATACTGGGTTTAACCGAAGGCGGGTAATCATTTGCAGGGAGGAGATTGATTGGGAAAGAATCTTTCTTCCGAACCCCTAATATATACAGTTCATCCCTTGCCCGCGTGAAACTTACATAGAGGGTATTGAGGCTGTCCACCATATCTCTTATCTGATCTTCATAATATAAATTGTCCAATTGACTATTGCCTCTTGCCATATCCCCTGTAATCTTGAGCAGAGAGACCCCTTCTCTATCCTCCTTTATTATGTAATTGAAACCTGTATGGTGTTCAGGATAAATGAGCACTACTGCAACGGGAAATTCCAGACCCTTTGCCTTATGAAAGGTCATAACATTTACAGCCTCGGTCTCTTTAGGTATATTCATGTCCCACTCTGATTCATCAGCTTCGCTACCACGCGTAAAAGAGAGAAAATCTCTCAGGGTATTATAGCCCTTACCTTCAAATTCCTTAATAACCTCAAGTATTTTTACAAAGGCTGCCTCTTCATCACTGCATATTTCAAAGACTTTGAAGGTGCTGAATATTTCAGTGACTATGTCATAAAGGGGTAAGTAGCCTGACATCCTGAACAATCCTTCAAAGTATTCTTCCCAGATGTTTGCAAATTCTTTCTGAAAAGGCTTGTAGAGGGGGGGACTGTCTCTGTGGGTAAAGAAAAATTCCCTGAATCTTTCCCTGCTCATATCTGGATAATATCTTTTGAGTGTCCCTCTGAAAATATCTCCCAGAACAAATGATGCAAAGGACAGGTCATCCATAGGTGAATCGAGAAAATTCAGGAGAGAGACTATCTCCACCGCAACCTTCCTCCTTCGGATATCAAGACTGCTATAGGAGATAAAAGGAATATCACCTTCATTAAGCCATGTCGTGATTTTTACCACATCATCATTTCTCCTGGTAAGGATGGCAATATCTTTATATTGGTATCCCCTCCTGCGTAATTCTTCAATGAGCTCCCTTATCTTCTGTCTCTCAGGCAGGTCTTCGTCATCTCTTTCCAAGAGAACAACCTCTACATAGCCACTATTTTTATTTTCTCCTTTAGCCTCCTGTGAATAATCAGTCAGTCCGCTCCTTTTTCCTGCCTCGCCGTATTTATTGCTCTTTGCAATGATCTCCTTGAATACCTGTTCATTGAAATCTAATATCTTCTGTTTGCTTCGGTAGTTAATATTCAGCTCACCAACAATGTGTTCTGCAGAAGGGAATGGATTTTTTGTTTCAATATCTTTCATTATTGTGTAATCTGCATTGCGGAACCCGTAGATGGCCTGTTTTGCATCTCCCACAACAAAGAGGCTCCCTTTCTGCGACAGGGAATTCTCAAGAAGGGGGAAAAGATTTTTCCATTGGATTGGGGAGGTATCCTGAAATTCATCAATGAGGAAGTGCGATATAGTCTCCCCTATCCTGAAATAGACATCAGGGACTATATTACAATTTAAATATCTGGTGAGCTCTCTATTTATATCTCCAATAAATATCTTCTCCTGATGTCTCTTTACCATTTCCACAGTATCAATGAATTCTTTATAGATTTTCAGATAGGGCGTATAATATGTTTGGGCATAGAGAGAGGTATATTGATTAATCAGTTCACAGGCCTCTTTCCACAGAGATGATATTTGCTCGTAAAAAGGCAGCAAATCTCTCTTTGTTGTTTTCGTCACAGGGATTCTATCTCCGGATTCACCGACAATATCAGAAAATCTGCCTTCTCTAACGGCAATCGAGACCCTGTTATACTTAGACCCCTTACTTCTTTCCAATCCTGATTTTTCTATCCTATCTTCCGTTTTTTCTATTATTGCCTTCAGCCTCTCTCGTAGTTTATACATATCTTCATCGAAATCCCCTGTCTCTGGTTTCTTCCATATTGCTGAAAACTTTCTGTGCATATTATTTATCTGGTCTACGATATTCTCTGAAGGGTCCCACAAATACGAACCTTCACTCTGCCTTTGTTCCTGAATCTTATTAACAATCTCTTCGAGGAGTGCCCCTTCTTTTGAACCCTCTTCAACATTCTTGAGAAAGAGATTGAATGAATATTCTATGAGAGGGGAGTTATCCATAAGTATTTCAAATTCAGGATTATATCCAAGGTCAATGGCAGAGGCACGGAAGACTGTGGTCATAAAACTATCTATTGTCCTTACCTGAAAATCTGAATAATTATTCAGGATTTCGTCCATCAACTCCCCTGCCTTATCTGTCAGCTCACCCCTCTCCAGCGATACGAGGTGAGAGATTTCCTCTGCCTCTTGAGAGTTGAGGTATACCAGTTTTAACCATTTTAGTATCCTCTCCTTCATCTCCTTTGCAGCATTATTGGAAAAGGTTATGGCAAGTATATTTCTTAAATTATTATTCTGGATTTTATTAGATAAAATAAGCTGGACAAATCTTTTTGACAGGGCGTGGGTCTTCCCTGACCCTGCCGATGCCTTTAAAATAACAAGGTGGGGGAACCGTAGGGATACATCCTTTTTTAAAACTGTCATAATTTGGTAGCGTCCCTCAAATTTTGCATGATGTATTTTTATCAGGAAGTCAGGAATACAGGAATATCATTTACAAATTACCCGATTGACTTCTAATGC
This sequence comes from Nitrospinota bacterium, assembly GCA_016207035.1. GTDB lineage: Bacteria > Nitrospinota > Nitrospinia > UBA9942 > UBA9942 > JACQQJ01. The sequence goes on from JACQQJ010000043.1 coordinate 20,310, forward strand.
TGTTTTTGAAAAATTTAATAGCAATCCGTGTTCCTTTCCTGATGCCTTTAATTCTTCATATTCTAATCCCATCCTGTTTTCCTGGTTTCCTTATATAAAAGTTTTGGGAC
>JACQQJ010000045.1 GCA_016207035.1 Nitrospinota bacterium
AACCATGATATAATTTTGTTAGAATTTAAATTAAAACCAAAAAAATAAGGGGGTGACCTGGTCTCGACGGGAATAGCAAAACTAAAGCTGCATGCCGAGGGCTTCATTAACCTCGTAAATCCTGATGGAAACTCATAAGTGCAAACACTTATGAATACGCACTGGCTGCTTAATTAACAGCCGGCATCCTCTCTGTCTTTGTCTGTAGGATGGAAAAGGATGTTATAAATACAGGCTGGCTACTCATCATGCCTTGAGGGTGAGAAGTGAGATTTAATCAGGCTGGCTGCTCAAGAATCCTGCCTCCGGGAGTTGAGGGTGGCGAGATTTAAAATCAGAGGATAAGCATGTAGTATGCTTTAAGTTAAGCATTTTCGGACGCGGGTTCGATTCCCGCCACCTCCACCAAAATAAGTTAAGAGTTTTGAATCAGGAGTTATAAAAGTATGATAAGAAGCATGACAGGGTATGGAAGAAATGAGATAAAGGATGGGGAGAGGGAATGCCTGGTTGAGGTAAAATCTGTAAATCATAGGTTTCTCGAAGTAAAGACAAAATACCCACAAAAATTCACTGGAGTTGAGGAAATAGTAAAGAAGATGGTGAAGGAGGGCTTTTTTAGGGGTTATTTTGAGGTCTATGTAACATTTGAAGGTACAGATAATACAGAAAGAAAATTAAAGGTGGATTTAAATCTGGCAAGGCAGTATATGGTAGCAGCAGAAGAATTAAAAAGAGAGCTTAGTATACATGGGAGTGTGGATCTTAATAGCATTCTGCAGCTCAACGGTATATTAAAGTTTGATGATTCACCACCACAGGATTTTTTCGACAGAGGGACTGAAGCAGAAAACCTATATGAAGGATGGGTTGTTGAATTCTTAAAAAAGGCTTTAACCGGATCTCTTAATTTCCTTAAGGAGATGAGGGAAAAGGAGGGAGAGATTCTGTATAGAGATATTACCGAGAGGTTGAAGATGATACACGGGTGCACAGATATTTTAAAGGAAGAGCAGTCAAGATTGATAGATGGATTCAGATATCGATTTCAGGACAGGCTTAATAAAATGTTAGATGGTGCAGGAATTACCCCTGAGAGGCTCTCTCAGGAGATAGCCCTGATTGCAGAAAAAAGTGATATAACAGAGGAATTGATACGACTGGAGAGCCACCTTAAACAATTCAGGCAAGTTATGACGGAGAGCGGACCTGTAGGAAGAAAATTGGAATTTATACTTCAGGAGATGAATAGAGAGACCAATACCATTGGCTCAAAGTCAATTGATTATGCAATATCACAGCAGGTAATAGCAATAAAAAGTGAACTTGAAAAGATACGGGAGCAGGTGCAGAATATAGAATAAACCAGGATGAAAGTTAAAGGTATCTTATTTGTTGTATCAGCACCATCAGGGGCTGGAAAAACAACACTATCAAAGAAGGTAACCGAGTCAGTCAACGATATCTATCATTCAATATCCCATACAACCAGACCTCCCAGACCGGATGAAATAAATGGCAAGCACTATCACTTTGTAACAGAGAATATATTTGAAAGAATGATTAACGGTGGAGAATTTATTGAATGGGCCTTAGTTCATGGCAATTACTATGGAACATCTATGAGAAATCTGGAAATTTTAGAAAAAGAAAAAAAGGACCTCCTCCTTGTCATAGATGTCCAGGGTGCAGAACAGCTCAGACGAAAGTTTAAAGGAGGGTGTTATATTTTTATACTCCCGCCATCCATGAAAATACTTGAAAAAAGACTGCAGAAAAGAGGGGTAGACCATGATAATGATATAAAAAAGCGATTAAAGACCGCAGAGGAGGAGATCCATCACTACAAGACTTATGACTATACTATAATAAATGATGATATAGATGAGGCGGTCAATCAGTTAAAGTCAATAATCTTTGCTGAGAGATGTAGATATCCAAATACTATACCAGAATTGCCTGACCTCAAGCTTTAATATCTTTAAAATAAAATGAATCTCTATGGTAAAAATATAATCCTTGGTGTATGCGGTGGCATTGCTGCATATAAGGCAGCAGAGCTGATAAGGCTTTTAAAAAAAGGTGGGGCTGATGTATGGGTTGTCATGACAGAAAAGGCAAAGGAGTTTCTTTCACCCCTCACCTTACAGACCCTTTCAGAAAATCCAGTATACTCTGATTTATTTCATAATGAATGCAATTACCCAATGCCCCATATTGATCTGGCAAAGAAATGCCATCTCCTTTTAATTGCCCCGGCAACAGCCAATACCATCGGAAAATGTGCAAGTGGTATTGCAGATGATCTCCTCTCCACACTCTTTCTTTCAGTTAGTTCATCTGTGCTGATTGCCCCTGCGATGAATAACAATATGTATACCAACCCTGTTGTTCAGGAAAATATTAAAAAGTTAAAAGGCTTTAATGTAAATTTCGTTGAACCAGAATTTGGCGAACTAGCATGTGGAGAATATGGTGAAGGGAGACTTGCTGAGCCGGATGCCATTGTATCAAAGATCAAAGAACTATTATCTGAAAAGAAAAATCTAACTGGCAAAAATATCCTTATAACTGCGGGTCCCACACATGAGTATTTAGACCCGATCAGATTTATTTCAAATCTGTCCTCTGGTAAGATGGGCTATGCAATCGCAAGGGCTGCAAAAAGGAGAGGTGGTAATGTGATCTTAATAAGTGGTCCTTCGAATATCTCACCACCACCGTCAATACAATTTATACCTGTTAAAAGTGCCGATGATATGAGAAGGGAGGTTCTGAATGAGTATAAAAAGGCTGATGTGATAATTATGGCAGCGGCTGTGAGCGATTTTTCTCCTATAAGGTATTCCGATAAGAAGATAAAGAGTAAAGAAAGTGAAGGTATAACACTTAAATTAAAGAAAACCTCTGATATATTGTCGGAAGTCAGCAACAGACAGGCAGTCCGTAGCCAGAAAAAGATCATCGTTGGTTTTGCCCTTGAGACTGATAACATAATAAAAAATGCCAAAGAAAAGTTAAAGAAAAAAAACATGGATTTTATCGTGGCAAATAGTATAAATGGATTTGGCAGTGACCTGAATAAAGTAGCTATCATAGACAGGAGAGGCACGGTGGAAGATATTCCTTTAGTATCAAAGGATAAGATAGCTGAGATTCTCATGGACAAGATTGAAAAAGGGCTGAAGGTTAAATATGTCAAATAGTGAACTTCAAAAAAAAGGATTAATACAAAAGATTCTCCAGGGAGAGTTTAATTTAAAAAAGATAATCCTTTATGGTGTTATATCCTTTTTCCTTTTATTAACCCTTTTCATCGCTGTTGCCTCCATCATCATGTACAAGAAAGTATATAAAGACCTTCCGGATGTAATGAGCTTAAAAAATTACAAGCCAAACCTGATAACAGAGGTTTATGATGATGAGGGGAGACTCATATCAGAATTTTATATTGAGAGGAGGGTTCTCCTCCCATTGAACAAAATACCTGCCCTTATGAGGTTTGCGACTATTGCCGTGGAGGATGATCAGTTTTACAGACACAAAGGGTTTAACTACAAAAGGATACTTGGTGCCTTATGGAGTAATATTAAGGCTGGTAGTGTTGTAGAAGGTGGGAGCACTATAACCCAGCAGATTACCAAGACCATGTTCCTTACCCCTGAAAAAACCCTGATGAGAAAGTTGAGAGAGGCTATACTTGCAGTAAGAATTGAGGAAAATTTTTCAAAGGATGAAATACTGGAGATATACCTTAACCAGATATACTATGGCCATAGTGCTTATGGGGTTGAGGCGGCATCCCTGGTCTACTTTGGAAGGCATATACATGAATTAACTCTTCCTGAAATAGCAATGATATCAGCAATACCAAGGGCTCCAAAGATATATTCACCTTTCTTATCACCTGAGAGGGCAAAAACCAGACGTAACCATGTCTTGAGGAGGATGGAATCCCTCAAATATATTTCAAAAGAAGAGGCAGATACCGCATCAAAATCAGATTTCAAATTAAAAGAAAGACAGGATAAAAGGAATCTTGCCCCCTATTTCACAGAATATATTCGACAGTATGTAGAGGATAAATATGGCAGTTCAGGGTTATATAAGGGAGGATTAAAGGTTTATACTACATTAAAGCTTGAATTTCAGGATGCAGCAGAATATGCAATAAAAGAAGGACTGATGGAGATCGATAAGAGACTCGGATACAGGGGCCCTCTCGGGAATGTAAAGATAGAGCATGGACAGGGCATAAACTGGGAAAAGATTGAAGAGATTGAACTAAAAAATTTCCCTGATGGGAGAGAAAAGGGGGAGGGTTTAAAAGCTGGGAACAGGGTAATTGGCATAGTAACCGATCTGAGTCCTGAAAGGGTTTTTGTAGACATGAAAGGTGCAAAGGGGATAATTCAGATAAAGGATTTGGCATGGGCGCATAAATATAACCCCCATGTTGATGCGCTATCCTTTGAAAGAATTAAAAATGCAAACGAGGTCTTAAAAATTGGGGATGTAATTGATGTTAGGATGCTTGAAAAAAAGGATAAAAGGGGAATGCTCAAATTGGCATTAGAGCAGGAGCCTGTTGTACAGGGTGGTTTTATATGCATAGAACCAGCTACAGGGTTTATACGGGCAATGGTAGGTGGATATGACTTCGAGAGGAGCAAGTTTAACAGGACTATACAGGCATTGAGACAGCCTGGTTCAGCATTTAAATCTATCGTATATTCAGCATCCTTTGAGAAAGGGTTTACTCCAGCAAGTATTTTTATAGATTCTCCTGTTATATTCACAGATAAAGATGATAAAAACTGGAAGCCTGCAAATTTCGAGGAGAGGTTTTATGGCCCAACTACCCTCAGGGCAGCCCTTACCCATTCAAGAAATGTAATAACTGTGAAACTGCTCCAGAGTATGGGTATTAAACATGCCTTAGATTTTTCAAAAAGATTGGGGATAAAGAGTCATCTTACCCCTGATCTATCTCTGGCACTCGGGACATCAGGGGTAACATTATTAGAACTGACATCAGCCTATGGGGTATTTGCAAATAATGGAATAAGGAGTGAACCTATGGCAATAAAATCGATAGCCGATAAGGATGGAAACATCCTTGAAGAGAACAAAGCAGAGACGAAGAAGGTAATAAGCGAAGAGGTATCATACATAATAACAAATATCCTTCAGGGAGTAGTTCAAGAGGGGACAGGGTGGAGAGCAAAGGTACTTGGAAGGCCTGTTGCAGGAAAGACGGGCACTACCAACAATTTTATGGATGCATGGTTTCTCGGATATACACCTGATTTAGTTGCAGGGGTATGGATTGGTAAAGACAAAGACGAACCGATAGGAAAAAATGAAACAGGGGCAAGGGCGGCAAGTCCAATATGGGTCAATTTTATGGTGAATGCCCTTAATAGAACTCCTGTAAAAGATTTTCAGGTTCCGACTGGAATAATATTTACTAAAATAGATAAAAAGACAGGTCTCCTCGCTACACCTGAATCATCCGAAACTGTCCTTGAGTGCTTCCTTGAGGGGACAGAACCAACCGAATTCGCAGAACCCGAGACAAAGGCTACCACGAATAGTATGTAAATTAAATGTGCTTTTTCCAGTCTTTACAGCCTTCCCCCACCTTCAGAGCGGGGTAACCGGGTTTACTTAGCCTCTACAATCTTCCCATTTTTTATTGTTAAGAAAAATAACTCTTTTTTTGAATCCCCTGATGGTTGAATTGTAGTGATTCCAGTAACCCCATTATACTCATGTAAATTGAGAAGCTCCCTTTTTATATCCTCTCTATTCCTTGCCCCTTTTTTAATTATACCCAATATCATAATTGCTGCATCGTAAGACTGTGCTGCCAGTATATCAGGTTCTTTATGATAAAATACCCTGTATCTCTCTACAAATTCCCTTACAACTGGGTTTTCGGAGCGAGAGAAAAAACCATCTACAAAAATTACATCCTCAGCATACTTTCCACTTACTTTGATAAGCTCGGGTGAATTCAATCCGTTTCCACCAAGTATTTGAACACCTGATACATTGTAATATACAAGCTGCGGGAGGATAAGCCCTACCTTATCAGCTGACCCTGGAATAAATATGGCATCATACTTTAAACCCTCCCTTTCCTCACCTGAGTCAAGCATTTTTTTCAATTCAGAATCTCTGATTCCCCCTATCGCCATAATTTGTGATTCAAAGTCATTCTGTTCAGGGTCAAAGGGTTCACTGAATATTATCTCACCCCCGAGAGATTTTATTTTTTCTTCAAAGGCATTTTTTAACTCGATCCCATAAAGGTCTCTCTGATAAAGGACTGCAAATTTTTTAAGATTAAGCTTATTCATTGCATAATCTGCAATTGATTCCCCCTGCATCTGGTTTGTAAGACTATTTCTGAATACATAGGGACTTATACCGGGTATCTCTTTTGAGGATGCAGTAGGTGAAAATATTGGTATTTTATATTTATCAGCTATCCTCACAGAGCTCATTACAGATTTACTTAAGAGTGGTCCTATGATTGACACGACATCCTCATCTTTTGCGAGACCTTCTAATAAATTTAAAATAGCTATCTCATCCCCTGAATCTTTTATAATTAAATCCCATAATAAACCTCCTCTTTCACTTGGTTCAGGAAAAGAATTAAATGCCAGTTGAATCCCCTCTAAGACCCTCTGTCCAGTTAAAGCCCCTTCTCCTGAAAGAGGAAGTATGCAACCTATTTTTAATCTCTGGAGATTGTGCTCAGGGTTCTGAGTTCTTTGTGCCTTTTGGAATTCATGACCTCTTACACCCGATATGTTCTCATCCTCAGCAGATTTATTTATCGCTTTGATAGGTCCATAATAGGTTTCTTTGACAGGGCGAGAAGCCTTTGCATGGAGTGATTTTGCCGAGCCTTTCCCTTTGAGCATGGCACACCCGGATACAGACAAGGAATAGAAGATAATAAGGTGCAGAACAAAAGTTATAATATACAAATTCAATCCTGACCCTGGTTTATTTTCAGGGTGAAATTTTAAGTTTCTCTGAATTTTGGGTCTTCGTGTAAACATAAAATTTGTTGCGAACTCCTAAAATTTATTCCTTCTTCTCAATGTGATATTTCTGTAACTTATATCTAAATGATCTAAAGGATAGATTGAGGAGGTCTGCTGCCTTTTTCTTTATCCAGCCTGTCTTTTTAAGGGTATTAATAATAATATTCCTCTCTATTTCACCTATATATTCATCTAAATTTAGCCCTTTTGAGGGGACATATGAAATCACTGGAGGAGGCTCTGTCGTATACTCTTTTATCTCATCGGTGAGACTCTGGGATTGGATAGAATCTGTTGTTTCTAAAATCACAGCCCTCTCAATCACATTCTCCAGTTCCCTCACATTCCCACGCCATTTATACCTTTCAAGCATCTCCATAGCATGGGTTGAAACCCCTTTAATATCTTTTTTATTCATAGACTTATACTTGTTTAAAAAATGACTCACCAGTAAAGGGATATCCTCTTTTCTCTCACGGAGTGGTGGAAGCTCAATAGGGATCACATTCAGCCTATAGTACAGGTCTTCCCTGAATTTACCCTCTGTTATAGCATTACGGAGGTTTTTGTTTGTGGCAGCAATAATTCGCACATCCACCTTTATATCATTTACGCCTCCAACCCTTTTGAATTCCTTTTCCTGCAATACCCTTAATAGCTTTACCTGAATTGAAAGAGAGGCTTCACTTACCTCATCAAGAAAAAATACCCCTCCATCTGCTACTTCAAAAAGCCCTTTTTTATCTGAATCTGCACCTGTAAAGGAACCTTTCTGATGTCCGAAGAGCTCACTTTCAAGTAATGTTTCAGGAATCGCACTACAGCTTATAGATACAAAAGGTTTATCCCTCCTTTCACTATAGTAGTGAATAGCCCTTGCTACAAGCTCTTTACCTGTCCCACTCTCCCCTGTAATAAGAACCGTGCTTTTTCCATTTGCCACCTTCTGAATGAGCTCAAATACCCTATGCATCTTATAGCTTTTCCCAATAATATTAAAGAAATGGGAATGCCCTTTCAGTTCTTCCTTAAGTGAGAAATTTTCATCAAGGAGTGTTTTTCTCTCAATGGCATTCTTTATTATTATCTTTATCTCATCTACCTTGAAAGGCTTTGTAATATAATCATAGGCACCAAGTTTCATAGCCTCAACAGCAACATCTGTAGATGCATAGGCAGTAATCATTATAACAGGGGTATGGGGATACATCATTATTGATTCCTTTAAAATATCTATTCCGGTGACCTTTGGCATCTTTATATCTGTAATAATAAGGTCAAAATTATTCTTCTTTATAGATTCAATGGCATCACTACCATTATCTACGGCAACAACGCTGTATCCCTCTTTTTCAAGCATAATAGAGAGAAACTCCCTCATGCTCATTTCATCATCAATAACCATGATATGCGGCATACATCAATGATAAAAAAAGTGCAAACCTTCATGGTTTGCCTTGCCTTACCGGGCCAGCTCCCTGCAGTACCTTGATTTTGTTAATAATCTCATGCGCTGAACGAACAAAGATACCCCTTGAATCCTCTCTGATTATTTTTTCAAGAAATCTCTCTGCCTCATGATAATATCTTATTCTAAAATACAATTGTCCAATTTTAAAGAGAAATTCCGAATTGTTTTCCTTTGCATTTATTTTTTTATAATAATCTATAATTCGTAATACATATCCCTGTCTTTCCTGAGAAAATTCCGATATATTGTTTATATATAAATCAGCTAATTTTTCAAAGCCTTCGGATGCACGGGATGGGGTATTTAAAGATAAAGTATGAGAATTTGTTATAGAGAGAAAATTTCTCTCCGCTACTTCATAATTTCCTTCTTCTAATGCCAATAACCCAAGAAAATAGGCGGAGCTCTTTTCACCCAATACCATTGCCTTATTGAATTCTCCTTTTGCCTTACCTTTATGATCCTTTTCCATTAAGGAATTTCCATAAATCAGATGAATATAACCAGAGTCCGGTGACTTTTTTGTCGTATCTTCCCACAGGCTTATATTTGTCCTCCATATCTCATTTCTCTGATATGTAGCAACAGCAAATCCACCAAACAAAACGTAAAGAAAGATAGTGTAGATCTTGTTGTAATTAACATTGCTATTTATTGAATGAATTAATTTTTTTATATCCCATAGAAAAACCATTAAAAATAAGAAAAAAAATAGGGAGCAGGTGTATAAATATCTCTCAGCATACGGTGTCCAGGCGACTTTTGATAAGGATAAATACAATGTTGGCAAGAGGGAAATGAACCATGAATATAAGAGAAATACCTTTAAACCCTTTTTCCTGAGACTAAAAGTCAAAGCTAAGGTGATTAAACAACCTATTCCTCCATAAAATCCTTCATCAATCTTTAAAATAGCGAAATTGAGAGGAAAGGGATAAATTAGTTTTTTGAAGTAGAATCCCAGAGATGAAAGGAGATGAATTGAGATATTTAATATATATAAAGAGACAGCATAAATATCGAACTGAATCAGAGGCTGGAATAAATTTCTCTGTAAAACAGAAAATGAAGCCACAAAACTTACCCCTCCTGATCTTAGAGAGGAATAGCGTAAAAAAAGGTATATAAAGAGAAAAGGTGAAAAATAGATGAAGATATATTTAAGGGGATTATTCTTATCTGATTTTATTTTTTCAAAGCCCCATACAATCAGGGGAAAGAAGAGCATGTTTTCTTTCGAAAATAGAGAAAGTAGATAAGTAAAACCTGATAGGAGAAGGAACAAAGTTTTTCTCAAACCTTTCCTTCTGTCATTGTTAGATATAGTTAGAGTATTTGAAATCTTAGAGTTTAAAAGGTAAAAAAGGGAGGCGAGGAGTAAAAAAAATGTAGCATATAAATCAGATCGGGCAGATATCCAGTTTACCGCTTCAGTTTGCAAAGGGTGAAGAGAAAAGAGAAGGGCAGAAAAAAAAGCAAGGTTAGAAGAGTTTTGAGTTTTGCCCTGAACCTGATTCAGGGTTGAATTTTGAGTTTCTCCATCTATACTTAAAACGCTATACTTATTATTTATTGTGGTATAGCTTTCTATGAGCAGTAAAAAAAAG
>JACQQJ010000046.1 GCA_016207035.1 Nitrospinota bacterium
ACATTGAAATTCCTATACATGAAGATATATTTAGAAAAAGAAAGATTGAAGATTTGAAAAAGAAGCTCCCCTTCTCCTCAAATTATTAAGAAAAATTTGAAATACGCAAGTATTGTGCCACAACAGTCAAATATTGTAAAGAAAAATTATTATACAGAAAGGTGCTAAGGAATTAACTCCCCAACCCTTAACCTGCTAAATTTTTTAACTCTACTATCAGGGCATGAAATAATCAATTTTCGTGTATACATATCTATAAAAAAAATATGTATGTCAATCTTCCCCTCTGGTAGAGACCCTTTCAATTTTTCTGCCCATTCTATTATTACAACTTCATCTCCATACAGATGCTCCTCAATACCAATATCCTCAATCTCTTCGGGGTTATCTATACGATAAAGGTCTATATGGCAGACAGCCATCCTCCCTTTATATTGATTTATTAATGTAAAACTGGGGCTCCTTAAATATTTCTCTTCCATTACACCCAGCCCTTTTATCATGCCCTGTGCAAGACAGGTCTTCCCTGAACCAAGGTCACCGTAAAGACAGATAATGTCACCAGATATAAGGAGATCTCCTATTGCCCTTCCAATTTCTCTGGTCATCTCAGGACTTGATGAAATTATTTCCATTTAAAAATTAGCCACAAATAGACACGAATTAGCACAAATTTTTAAAAACATTTCATAAAATTATCTCTTTTAATTCGAGTTTATTCGTGTTAATTCGTGGCTTAATAGTCACTTATAATTTTGCCAGAGCCCTTACCACATCTGCCTTACCTACGATACCGACCAGCTCATTACCTCTCAGAACGGGCAGAAGGTGAACCTTTTTCTCGGACATTATTGTAGCAATATCTTCCAGAGGTGTATCTTCATGAATGGCAATCACATTTTTACTATATATATCCCTCACAGTAGCCCCTAACATTTTCTCTATTTCCCTCTTTATCTTTTTTGGTCTTTCAAGAAATAATACACTTTCAAAAAGGGTAACCACTGTCGGCAGGTGAAGCCTCTTTTTCTGTTCAATGAGGTCACTCTCCGTAACAATGCCTATAACCCTTTCGTGGTCATCCAATACAGGTGCACCACTTATTTCGTAATCCGACAATAACTCTGCCAGTCTTTTAACAGGTGTATCAAGAGATACTGTCAACACATCCTTGGTCATAATATCCTTTGCCTTCATAAACCTCCTTTTATAACCTATTCTGATTAAATACAATGATTAGATTTTTTACTTCTAAACAAAACCATAAAACCTCGTGGGTCGGTTTATGGTTATCGGTTCACAACCTTTTATCTCGAAACAAAGCCGTTCTCCAGTTCCCACATCTTTGCATATTTGAGAAATACATGAAAGGAAGATAGGACTGACACTATAAGTCCTGGCATGCCATCCATAAACCCAAGTTTTAAAAAATACATCTTTAAAAAATTAAGGGGTGGTCTTAAAAGTATCTGTGTTATACCTGCCCTTACATTCCTTTTAATCTGTTCCCTCGCAGATATAGATGTATAACGATTCATTGTATTGAGATGTGAGGAAATATCTCTGAATGAATAGTGGAGGAGCTCTCCCTTAAGATAACCAACCTTTCCATCTACTTTTACTGATTCATGAATAGCAGTACCCTCTGTCCCCTCCCATCTCCCCTTATCTTTTTTAAATAACCGTATCTTATAATCTGGATACCAACCGCAATGGAGAATCCACCTGTTTATATAAAATGCCTTCCTCTGTATATAGTATCCATCATATATCAGACCATCGTTTAATAGACTTTTAATTTCCAAAGCAAGTTCATCTGAAATCCTCTCATCAGCATCTATACCCAGTATCCAGTTGTGTGAAACCTTACTCAACGCAAGGTTTTTCTGCTCAACAAATCCAGGCCACTTATTTTGATAAATCTTACCTGTATATTCCCTGCAGATTTCAACAGTCCTGTCAGTGCTGAACGAATCTATAACAACAATCTCATCAGCCCATTTTACACTGCTAAGACAATCCCTTATATTCTTCTCTTCATTATAGGTGATAATGGTTACAGATAGTTTTTCCATTTCTCACTTATTTTAAAGGAACTTCCTTTTAAGGACAATATAAAAACCATGCTATAATTAAAAAAAATAAATAAATACACAAATAGTAAATACTTTAAAATTTTTGTCCAAAGAAAAAGGAATATATGAATAAAATCTCAAAAAAGATAGGTTTGGTGAGTCTCGGATGTCCAAAGAATACAGTGGATAGTGAAATTGTATTGGGGAGTCTGACAGATAAGGGATACACTGTTACATCCCATGAAAATGAAGCTGATGTAATAATAGTCAACACCTGCGGCTTTATTGATTCTGCAAAGGAGGAGTCAATAGATACCATACTCGAGATGGCTGAATATAAGAGAAGGGGGAATTGTACGAAATTGATTGTCATGGGCTGCCTATCCCAGAGATACAAGGATGAACTCCTTAAAGAGATACCTGAAATTGACTATCTCATAGGGGCAGGGGATTTTAAGGGTGTACTGAAAATAATAGAATCCAGTAATGGAATAATGAAGACTGCAGTTAGAGAGCCAGCCTTTGATTTTAATGAAAGTACACCCCGTATTTTAACCACCCCCAGCTATACCGCCTATGTAAAGGTTGCCGAAGGATGTTCCAACCGATGTTCATTCTGCATCATCCCGAAAATAAGGGGACCCTTTAAAAGCCGTCCCATTGATTCAATTGTAAGAGAGATAAAAACACTTGCCAGCAAAGGGGTCAAAGAGGTAAATCTCATATCTCAGGATACCACCATGTATGGATTAGATGCTGGAATAAGAAATGGATTGGTCGAATTGCTAAAGAGATTAGCAAAAATTGAGGATATAAGATGGATAAGGCTTTTATATTGTTATCCCACATTTTTAAATGATAATCTGATAGAGATAATAAGAGATGAGGAAAAGATATGTAAATACATAGACCTGCCATTACAGTACAGCCATGATGAAATATTGAATAGTATGATGAGACAGGAGAGAGAGGCTGAGATAAGAACCCTTATAAAAAGGGTAAGGGATATGATACCAGGGATTGCGATAAGAACTACCTTTATTGTGGGTTTTCCTGGAGAAAGAGATAGTCATTTTGAACACCTGTTACACTTTGTAAGAGAGATGAGTTTCGAACATCTCGGCGTCTTTACATACTCTCAAGAAGAGGGGACAAGGGCGGCAGATCTGCCTCATCAGATACCTGAAGATATAAAAATTGAAAGGAGAGAAACACTCATGGAACTTCAGAAGGGCCTATCTCTTGAGAATAATAAGAGACTTATTGGAACAACCCAGGATGTTCTTGTAGAAGATGTGCATTATAATGAATTTTTGATCAGTGGAAGGATGCAGAGCCAGGCACCTGAGATTGATGGGATGGTATACATTGAAAGGAGCGAGGTAAGGGCTGGGGATATTTTGCCTGTGAAAATTACACAGGTGATGGAGTATGATTTAGTGGGGGAGGTTAAAAGGCTAAGAAATTATAAAAATTTGCCACAGAGTTCACAGAGAATACAGAGAGGAAAAATAAAAAATTAAATTTGGACATAGAAAATAAACATAGATTTTTATGGTTCGACAAGCTCACCATGCTGCACCCCGAGCCTGTCGAAGGGTTAGTCTGTGTGTATCCGTGAAAATCTGTGTCATAGTTGATTAATTTCTCTGTTTTTCTCTGTGCCCTCTGTGGCTAAGCAGATTTTTGTTCTCTTTATGCAGGTTCTTTTATATTATTCCGGTCTTGTTTTACAAACCATGGGATTTGCAACAATGGTATATGTATTTTTATTATTCTTCGGAAGGGCAGGAATGGGTGCACTTCTCAACCTAAGCCTTGTCGGTATTGTGGAATTTTATATTGGCTACTATCTTACAGACCTGTCCCGAACAGAGTGAGTAAACCCCATTACTCCGCCCTGAAGGGCGGTGCATTCTGCGGGTAACGGGGTAAACCTGAAGGAGGCAAATATGACATTTGCAAAAAAAAACAAAAATGATAGTTTTGTTGTTATATTTATCACTACTGGATCCCTTGAAGAGGCTGAGAAGATAGGGAGGGGACTGGTAGAGGAAAGACTTGCCGCATGCGTCAATATCATTCAGCCAATAAAGTCTTTCTTCTCCTGGGAAGGGAAACTGTGTCAGGAGAATGAAGTCCTCCTGATGGTAAAAAGCAGGGCAGATATCTTTACTATCTTAACTGATTATGTAAAGAAGAACCACAGCTATAAGGTACCGGAGATTATCACCATTCCCATAACAGACGGATTACCTGGTTACTTAAACTGGCTTGATACATCATGTAAAAATTATTCTGAAGAGGCAAATCAGGAATGATACTATCATCGGAACAGAGAAAATTAGAGACGAGAAAAGGTATTGAACGGAGAAAGAATATAGATCCTCAATACAAGGAACCTGGAAAAAATAGACGGGTGCATCAGGATAGACGAAGTGGTGAGAGGAGAAAGAATATCTCTGCCTTTGTAACATGCAGGGAGTGTGGAAATATGTTCCTGATAACAAAAGATGATTTTCATAAAATGACCCTTGAAGATAAACCTGTCTATTGTCCAAGGGGGTGTAAAAAAGATAACACCAAGATTGCAAAGACATCACTCTTTATGGTCGAGAGGGGTAAAAGATAGACGCAGGCAACCTCTTCATGAAAAAGAGGACAAAGAGTCCAAATAAAATTGAGAGTACACCGCTCATGATAAAATTTATATTGTAGCCATATATTCCATTCAGGAATCCACAGGCTGTTGCACTTAAAAATATAGATCCCATCCTGAATCCCTGAACCAACCCAACACCACCCCCCATACTTCTCTCCTTGAAAATAATGGATATAAGTAAGCCATTGCACAACACGATAAATGAGTCGCCGACTGTATGGAGCAACCGTATCATGAGCGCATCCCAGTAGCCAGTGGTTAAGGTAGTGGCAATTTGAAAAATGCCAGAAATAATCATCCCTGACCATATAAAAACAATAATTTTTTTTGTTCGGTCAAAAATCCTTCCTGTTATATATATCAGAAGTCCAACCCATAAACCAACGAATGCGTATATTGTACCTATAGATTTATCCGGCATATGAAGATTCATTTTAAAAAATAGGCTGAGAGATGACTGCTCTGCCCCAAGGTGTATACCGACAACTGATACAGAGAGCAAAAGGAAGATTGTCCTATACTGAACCAAGAGAGAAGTGTAATCCGATAACTTCAGTTTATCACCTGTAGACACTCTTGATCTAAACCTTTCTTTTATAAAGAATGAAAGAAAAAATAAGATAAATATACATATAAGCCCCGAAATAAATACCGATTGCATCTTTGAACTATGCAGTAAATACCCTGCTGATAGCGGACCTAATGAATAACCAGCGGAGGAGCTGAAAAAGAAGGAACCTATTCTGCTCCCCCTCCCTCTTTCTTCAAGCCCTTTATAAAAGGTTGTGCTTAAACCAATATGGATAAGCGTTGAGCCAAAACCACCAATCAATGTAACTACAGAGATAAGCGGGAGGGAATTAAATTTGATCAGCCCCAGAATATATATCATAAAAAGCCCGATACCAAATCTGATAATAAGGCATGGTGAAAGGCGATCTGATATAAAACCAACAGGGATAATGGTAATGGATGAAGATGCGGCAAAGAGACCGACAAGGAAACCTACCCATTTATCAGATATTGAAATGGATTTAAAGTATATAGGGAGGAATGTCTCTACCAGCCAGAGTGTATAAAAATAGATAAAGTAATTTACATTAAAAAGCAGGGTCATTTTAATTGGGACAGGCTAAAGGCTTAATTAAGGCTGAAGGCTTCCTTCAGCCTGTCTTTCTTCAGCCTTCAGCCTCCAATAATTGAGGAGGTCACTCAGGGTCTTTTCAAATGGTATTGTGGGTCTCCAGCCGGTTATCATTTTAAATTTACTGCAATCCCCTTTTAAAAAGGTAACATCTGCTGTCCTTAACTTAGAGCTATCCTCTTTTATTTCTATATACCTATCTGCAAATTTCAAGAGTGTTTCAAGAATCCAGCGAATAGAATAAGTCTTTTCTGAACAGATATTATAAGCCTCGCCAGGTATCCCTTTTTCAAGGGCGAGCCAATATGACACCACCATATCCCTTACATCGCTAAAATCCCTCTGGACATCCAAATTACCCGTAGAAAGAATCGGATCTCTCATGCCACACTCAATCTCAGCAATCTGCCTTGCAAAATCTGAACATACAAATTCTGAGCGCTGCCCTGGACCTGTATGGTTAAATGGTCTTACCCGGACAATATGCATGCCATATTTTTTAGCATAGAAAGATGATAAAAGGTCTGCTGATGCCTTACTTACTGAGTAAGGACTTAAGGGATTCAGAGGACAATCTTCGGTAACCGGTCCATATCTGCTGCTTACTTCACCATATTCATCTGCAGAACCCACAAATAATATATGAGAATCTGGAGCCCCTTCTCTCGCTGCCTCCATGAGATTCATTGTCCCGTAAAAATTTATATCAAAGGTCATCTTTGGATTTTTTATAGAATCAGGGGAAAAGGAGAGGGCAGATAGATGATAAATCTGATGTGGTCTTATTTTTAATACTATCTCTTTAATACGAGCAGAGTCTCTTATATCACACAAGATAATATTTTCAGACACCTGGGTCTTGCCAGAGAATGTGGTTCCAAATATCTCATACCCTTTTTTTCTCAAGAATTCGTTTAAATGAAACCCAGCAAAACCTGTGATACCGGTGATAAGAACCCGCATACATTAGAATTTGAAATTTCAAATCTCAAATTTGAAATTTTTATGTCAGCATCTCCACATCTGCCTTTAACATAATCTCTATCAGATCTTCAAAGGATACCTGAGGCACCCACCCCAGTTCTCTCTTTGCCCTGGAAAAATCGCCAACAAGGTGATCCACCTCTGCCGGGCGTAAAAGCACAGGGTCTACAACAACATAATCCTCCCATTTAAGCCCCAGATATCCAAAGGCAATACCTACCAAATCCCTCACCGAATGGACTTTTCCCGTGGCAATAACAAAATCCGATGGTTCTTTCTGCTGAAGCATAAGCCACATCGCCCTTACATAGTCTTTTGCATATCCCCAATCCCTTTTTGCCTCAAGGTTACCGAGTCTTAATTCCTTTGATAGACCTAACTTTATCTTTGCCGCACCTTCTGTTACCTTTCGTGTAACAAACTCCCTCCCCCTTCTTGGAGATTCATGATTAAAGAGGATCCCTGAACATGCAAATATATTGTAACTTTCCCGATAGTTTACCGTTATCCAGTGTCCATATACCTTTGCCACCCCGTACGGACTCCTCGGATAAAACGGTGTATTTTCATTCTGTGGTGACTGCTGAACCTTTCCAAACATCTCGCTGCTGCTCGCCTGATAAAATTTTATATTTTTATTAACCAGTCGTATTGCCTCAAGCATCCTTGTAACCCCGAGTGCAGTAAATTCCCCTGTGAGTATGGGCTGGTTCCATGATGTTGGAACAAAGGACTGGGCCGCAAGATTATATACCTCATCTGGTTCAAACTCCTGGATAGCACCTATTATTGATAATTGGTCAAGGAGGTCAGCCTGTATAAGCCTGATTTTATTTTTAATATGATCTATCCTCTCAAAACTCTCAGTAGATGATCTCCTGACCATCCCGGCAACCACATAACCCTTCTCTAACAAAAATTCTGCCAGATACGAACCATCCTGTCCTGTAACACCTGTAATGAGTGCCCTTTTCATGTATCCTCCTGTTTTTTAACCACAGAGACACAGAG
>JACQQJ010000047.1 GCA_016207035.1 Nitrospinota bacterium
AAATATTATACTGTCTAATTCAGCTTTAAACCTCTCTTCTTCCTCATGCCCTTCTTTTCTCAGTTTTGAAGATAATACTATTTGAGTCTCATAAAATTCAGTTAGTTCTGAAATTTTTTCATCTGACAGAGTCGTTATACCCAACTGAAAAAGGGTTGAAGAGAGTATCTGATTTATGATGAAAAGTTCACCTATTTGCCTCTGATTTAGTCTATCATGGACATTCCAGAGTAACTTATTATTCAGTAAGGGAATCCTCATTTTTTCTTCCCTTACTGGTATACGGGCAAGGGAGTTATCAACCTTTATGATTTCTTCTCCTATCCTGTCTCTATCGAGAAGCATTTTTTTTAGTTGAGCCTTAATTGACTCTATGGCATCACAGGTTTGTTGGACAGAGAAATGGGGTTTGTTTGTTATTGATGGGTCTCTTTTGGATGAAACAATCACCCTTCCTTCTACAAAAATAGAATTGATGAGATCGTCAAAGGTTAAAGCAACAGAGGATATGGAGAGGGGGAGTGGTTCTTTCCCAGCATCTTTGATAAAGGAAGGTTCTGCAGCTATTCCAATGAATTCTTTGATATTTTCTTCCAAGGGTAAAATATGCTCCCATATACTGCTGGAATATAAAATTACCTTTGCGAATACATACCCCTCATTTGATAGCTGAAGGCTGAAGGGCAAGCCCTGACCTTGAACCTTGTCCTGAACTCGTTTCATTGATTGTTTCAGGGGATTCAGGGCTGAAGGCTGGAATTGTATTACAGATTTTAAAAGCCTGTTAATATTAGTTATTGAAAGGTTTAAAGAAAAGAAGATATGTGGGAGTATATCCTGTATTATATCTGATCGCTGTAAATTTTTTTTAAAACCTCTCCAGTTCTCTTCATCACCCCTTGATTCGTCCCTGAAAAAACCCTCTGCCTCAATTTCATACCCCTTCCTCTCTTCCAAGAGGTTCAGGAGGAGACGGGATTCTCTCAAGGATAAAGACAGGGAATTTTTAATCAGATTTTCTATATCTTCAATAAATCCACCCTTTTTCTGAGCAAGATTATTCATAATCTCAACGAGGCTAACTTTTTTTGTTATTAACCTCTTACGGGTAAGCAATTTATGCCTGATACACCTGTTCAGACTCCTGTCCTTCTTCTCAAGAGAGTAAAGGGTCTCGTCAAAACCTATTTCATCAAATTCATCCTTTGGTGGGTTTAGGATATTATTCTCTCTGTTTATAATCCGAGAGATATAATCTTCTGAAAATCCTATCCTCTCCTCTTTTATTTTTATTATTTCATCTTCAATCTTTTTTATTTTAGTATTGAACACAGTTAATATATTGTCTATTTTTTTAAAGTCTATGCGCAGCTCTTCAAATTCATGATCCTTGTCGGAAATATGTTTTGATAAGGAATCAATATAGCCTCCAATTAAATCTATAAACTCTCTATCATCCATTTCCTCCAGATTTGAACTTATCATGTCTTCATATAAGCCCATTTCTGGCAATCTATTTTCACTGTGCAGCCTTGCAAAACCTAACATTACTTGGGGTTTATTATTTGTTGAAATCAACTCTCCATACCATTGCTTCGTTTCTTTCATTTCATATTCAAATATCAGGATACGGGTATCAAAACCCAGACCTGTATAGAGCCTTCTGTTATTGTCTGTTAAAAGTGAGGTTGGAGAAGAGAGTTTATCAGACATATCTCTTCCACCGTCTAATGAAAAGAGAAAGTTGCCGTATGGGGTAAATGCCTGAATTCTGTTGTTATTCAGATCTGAGACAAATATTGTATCTCTATTATCTATTGCAATACCATGGGGATATTGAAATTCTCCATCCCCTGATCCATTTTTACCAAAGGAGAGGGAGACATCTCCTTCCGGTGTGAGCTTAACTATTCTGTGATTATTGCTATCTACTACATAAATATTCCCGAAACTGTCCACATTAATACCGGTTGGAAACTCAAAGGCTGGAAATGAAAAAAGGTTTAAAGGGGTGTCAAAAAGCTCTGCCAACTCTTCTTCAATAACTGTCCCTCTCTGACCAATTATCCCACGATGATTACCTTTGCTATCAAAGACCTGAACCCTGTGATTGCATCTATCTAATACGAAAATTCTGCCTCTCTTATCTATGGCTATATCATAAGGTTCATTAAATTTTCCAGCATCATCACCATAACTCCCAAAAGATGCCATAAATTTCCATGACCCACTTTCGTGTGAGAGCGGTGAGAACTTCTGAATTCTATGGTTCCAGCAGTCTGCCACATAAAGACAACCCTCAGAATCAATGGCTATCCCTTTGGGATAATAAAATTCCCCTTCGCCACCCCCTCGTCTCCCGAAGAAATTTATAAGATTACCATGAGTATCATATTTTTGAATCCTGTGATTGAATTCATCTGCTACTATAAAGTTTCCTTTATTGTCCATTGCCAGCCCTGATGGTGGACTTAAGTTTTCCTGGTTTTTCAGCCTGAACTCCCCTGAATACTTTATCATATTATCTCAATAAATCCCTTTCATGAGTCTGTTTTTGCTGCAAGTTATTTCTTAACATTCTATGAGAAAAGCCCCCCTATTGCAACATGTTTCATAATAAGACTCGTTTAAAAAAATAACAGAGAAACGGGGAGTTAAAATCTTAAAATTTTTTACATAAATTAATTTGACATCATAAAATATATGTAGTATTTCTATGTGCATTCTAATCAAAGATATTTGAAAAGTTAGTATTTAATGGTTCGGATGTAAATAAAATGCATATCAATAAGGTAAATGATTTAAGCGCAGACAAGATGTTGAAACTGCATAATAGCGGAGTTTTGGAAAAGATAGCAAAAGATGTTAAAACAAAATTAGGAGCTGGGGTCTTAGCAGTTTATTTTCTTATATCTGGCTGTGCATCTATAAGTAAGAATTATAAAATGAATGGCATACCATCCAATCAACCTAAGGCAGAGGATAAAGCAAAAGAAAAAGAAAAAGGCTGGTGGAGTGAAAACTGGCCTTATGTTGTTATTCCTGCAATAATAATAGGTGTAATAATAGCTATCCCAAAAGGAGGAAGTTCATCAGGCGGTGGTGGTGGTTACTAAAACCCACATTTTAAAGAGATTTTGCCCCTTGTTCCATTTAACCTACGGTTTGTTATCTTTGGACTGGTGTTGATGTCCTAACCGGAATGAGAATTTCTATTGACACTATGCCGAATCAGGATTAAAATCCATATGCAACTTTTAATGGAGGATTTTTTAGATGAAATTGATATTGATTTCACCAGCAGAAAAAGATATTTACATGAAACATTCAAAGAAAGAGGCAAGGTCTTTCTGGTTTGCAAGGCTGAGTCTCACCATGGTAGCAGCACTTACACCAAAAGATATTACTGTATCAATAATTGATGAAAATCTGGAGGATATAGATTTTAATGTAGATGTAGATATGGTGGGGATAACAGTAATGACCGCCCATGCCCCGAGGGCTTATGAGATATCCAGGGAGTTTAGAAACAGGGGTGTAAAGGTGGTTTTGGGTGGAATACATCCAACTGCAGTATACACAGAGGCGATGCAGCATGCAGATGCTGTGGTTGTTGGAGAGGCGGAAGGTGTTTGGCAAAATGTAATTGATGATTTTAAGAGAGGGAGACTTAAAAAATTATATAAGTCACCCAATCCTGCCAGCCTCATAAATCTCCCCCATCCGAGGAGGGACCTCTTAAAAACTGAATCTTATAATATTGCAAATACAGTTCAAACAACAAGGGGATGCCCTTTCTCCTGTGAATTCTGCTCTGTAACAGATTTCTTTGGAAGGGGTTACAGACAGAGACCGGTAGATGATGTAATTAAGGAGGTAGAACTGATAGATAATAAATTTATTGCATTTGTAGATGATAATATTACAGGGAATCCAAAATATGCAAAAGAGTTTTTTAGAAGGCTAACCCCTTTGAAAAAAAAGTGGGGCAGTCAGACAAGTCTTACAATGGCAAAAGACGACGAGCTGCTTAAATTAGCCCAGGAAAGCGGCTGCAGAGGTATGTTTGTAGGTATAGAAACATTATCTCCTGATAATTTAGCCCAGATAAAAAAGACCTTCAATAATGCAGAGAAATATGAAGAGGCTATAAAGAAATTCCATGACCATGGGATTGTGGTTACTGCCAGCATCATATTCGGTTTTGATAATGATGATGAGGGGGTCTTTGAAAGGACTGTGAGGTTTTTGGAAAAAAATAAGATAGGACTTGCTACATTTTATATATTGACCCCTCTCCCAGGAACTGTCTGGTCTAAGAAATTGGAATCAGAAGGGAGAATAATAGACAGGGACTGGAGTAAATATAATGGAGGGCATGTCCTTTTCAAGCCTAAAAATATAAGTATAGAGAGGCTTCAGGAGGGATACTGGTGGGCATTTCACAATTTTTACTCGATCCCTTCTGTAGCAAAAAGGTTATTCCATTTTGAGCAAAACCATCTTTTAAATACCCTTCTTCTCAATGTAGGTTTCAGACGGATGGTAAAGAGAATTCCAGAGGGAAATCTCTCGCCATTGTCCAGTCTGCTGAATAGGCTGGACAAGACAATACCCACTACCCCTACTGAAAATCTTATCCCCAATGCTATAGCAATATTCAAGAACAGGGCACATGAAACAGTGGATAAAATTGACTATTTTCTCAAGATCAAGATAAGGAAGAATGAAACATTACACACCTTACTTATTGATTTAGAAGGAGTTCTGGATAAAATTACTGCAAAAAAACTGAGAAAAAAGATTGTTTTGGCTATAAAAGAGGCGAGAATTGATATTGGACTTGATTTTAAAAATGTAAGCTATATTAATCCAATGGCTTTAAATATACTGTTTAATAAAAAAA
Source organism: Nitrospinota bacterium (assembly GCA_016207035.1). Taxonomy (GTDB): domain Bacteria; phylum Nitrospinota; class Nitrospinia; order UBA9942; family UBA9942; genus JACQQJ01. Next base: position 4,907 of record JACQQJ010000047.1, read on the forward strand.
TATGCTCTATTCTCGATAAATATTCAATAAAGATCAGGCTTTACAATCTTGAGGATTCAATAAGAAACATTGTTTTAGAGCTAACAGGTGAAATGAAGTCTTATTTTGAGATTTGTGAGAAAGTCCCTGTAATTACCTGAATAATAAAACCGTTGCAGTAAAATCAATGAATGGGGATTCTATGAAGACTTGTTTTTGTAAAAGGTATAATATAGATAAGGTTACCCACTCAATAAGCCTAATACATGTAATGCCTGTAATACTTATTGGTTTCATTTAAAATTAGAACAGCGGCGCCTGTCATTATATCTCTGAGATTGTCACCTTCAGGGAGTTCAAGCATTTTTACCAGCATCTCATCCTTTTCTTTATTCATATCCTCAATAATTGCATGCATCCTGCTGAAATCAATTTTAGTATTACTGAGTGCATTCCTATACATATCCAGAGTAGCAAAAAGTCTTTCTAATGAGTGGATTGCATTCTTTTTTAATGTTTGAAGCTCTGTCTGTTCACCACCTTTTAAGAGATGTTGAATTGCCTCTGTGTATTGCTTGATCTCTCCGACCTCAAAACTGTGTCCTGCTGCCTTTGCCTCTTCCAAAAACCCTTCAAAATCCTTTTTCCCCTTCTTGTTAATCTTACTGGTTGAGTTTGATTGATCTCCTTTTGCAGGAATAATCTTTTTTATTGAATCATCTAATTTTATCTTCATTTTATCTCCTTTCCTGTCTTTTACTGAAGCAATAATGGGAAACCCTGATAAGATTTGACTGCTTATCAAAGCCTTTCCCCAGAACATCCTGATTGAGGAAATCGTTGTAAGATTTTTCCTCAATAACTCTCCTTAATTATATCGGTTATGGGTAAAAGGTCTTTAGCCAAAATTTATAATAATAATATACCTGTAGTCTTAAAAATGTCAATACCTTATATTAGTCAAAGAATTTCCTTTATCACAGGTTTGTATTTTTTATTTTTTTGAAAATATCTATTTAAAATAACAAGAAAAAGAACCCCCCCAATAAAAAAGATGGTAGCACATAGTACAGATACAATCTCCCTATCTTTTAATTGGAAATATGTATTTTCCAATTCACCACCTATCCAAGCCCCTGTTAAAAGGAATATAATAGGTATCAGATATACAATAAATGCAGATTTCATTAAAACACCTGAGCCAATTTCAAATTGTACCCGGTCTCCTGCCTGTGCATGAACTGGATTCAGGACTTCTATTATCATTGAACTATTTCCACCCGGCTTACATATATCTTTACTTGTACAACCTTCGCAGCCAGAACTCCTCTTTGCCTCAACTTTCGCAAACTCTCCAGATGTATCTATTACTATCCCTTCTTCTTCCATCCTGTTAAATCTTTCGAGAAACCCTGCCTAGTGATCGTTCCTTTCCCTCCCTTTCAATGGGTAAGATTAAGATTATGTACATAAATTCCTGATTAGCCAGCAGCTGCGACCTTTGATTCCGGTTCCTCCATGCGACTTGCATATCTTATTTCACCTTCAAAGTAGTTCTCAATCGTATCTGTGGGGCATACAGGGACACATTTACGGCAGTTATCGCATTTTAATGGGTCTATAATTGCAAGGTTATTTACTACTGTTATTGCTCCGAGAGGACATACCTTTTCACATTTTCTACAGGCTACACACCCAACAGTGCAGTTCTTCCTTGTTACTGCCCCTTTATCAATAGAATTACAACGGATATGGATTTTATTGGATTCCGGAATCATCTTTATTACAAATTTCGGGCAGTTAATTGCACAGAGGGTGCAACCAGTGCATTTTTTTTCATCTACGACAGGCAGATAATTTCCATCTATTTTTATTGCATCAAAGGGGCAGACCCTTTCGCATGTCCCAAGCCCCAGACATGCATAGGAACAGGCTTTATTACCACCTGCAATCAATGCCGCTGACTTACAATCATGAACTCCAATATATCTAAATTTCTCCCGGGATTCTTTTTTGCCCCCTTTGCACATAATTACTGCTACTTCCTTTTCCTTTACAACAGCCTCAACACCCATTATTTTGCTTACAAATCTTGTTACTTCAGCACCACCTACTGTGCATGAGTTTGTCGGTGCATCACCTTTTGAAATAGCTGCTGCAAGTCCAGCACACCCTGGAAATCCACAGGCGCCACAATTTGCCCCAGGCAGAGTTTTTAAAATTGCCTCTTCTTTTGGGTCCAACTGAACATGGAATTTTTTAGAGGCAAGAAAAAGCCCTGCACCAAATACAAAACCCATAATTCCTAAACCTAAGACTGCTGGTAACATAGTTATAATTATAAACCAAAGAGATGGGCAAAACCGAGAAACGCCAATGACATTATCCCGGCAGTAATAAATATAATAGGAGCCCCTTTTAAAATATCAGGTATAGGTGCAATCTCTATCCTCTCCCTTATTCCAGCAAAAAGGACAATAGAGAGTGTATAGCCTGCAGCTACACTAATAGTATATATGATAGATTTTAAAAAACCAAGTTGATAATCTATTATAAGAATTGCTATGCCAAGAACAGCACAATTAGTCGCTATTAAAGGGAGGTATATGCCAAGGGCGTTATACAATGCTGGTGATGACTTTTTTATATACATCTCCACCAGCTGGACTAACATTGCAATAACAAGGATAAAGGATGCAGTCCTCAAAAACTCAATCTTTAATGGTGAAAGAAAGAAATACCAGATAATCCATGAAGCTGACGATGCAATGGTCATTACAAATATAACAGCCATCCCCATACTTAAGGATACCTCAATCTTGTTTGATACCCCAAAGAACGAACAGAGGGCAAGAAACCTTATAAGCACAATGTTGTTTATCAACAGTGCACTCAGCACTATCATATACCAAGTCATCTGATTGTTTACCATATTAGTAATGGGTATTGAGTTTGGAGTTTGGAGGGTAAAATACCTCTAAACTCATCACTCCTAACTCTAAACTTTCTTCAATATCCACCTCACACCTGCTATCATAAATCCTAATACAATAAATGCACCTGGAGGCATGATAAAAAGGAGTGCAGGTTGAAAGTTGTTTGAAACAGATATGTTGAAAAGCTCCCTGTTTAAGAATGTTAATGTCCCGTTTCCTATTAATTCCCTGATAGCTCCCAATGTGGTTATTGTAAGGGTAAAACCAGCACCCATGCCAAGTCCATCCATAAGGGAAGGTAGAATAGAATTCTTATAAGCATAAGCCTCAGCCCTGCCGAGGATGATGCAATTAACTACTATGAGAGGTATAAATACTCCAAGTGATGCATAAAGTTCAACCATATATGCATGCATTACATAATCAACGATTGTCACAAAGGTTGAGATTATGACTATAAAAATAGGGAGTCTTATTGCATCAGGGGTATAGTTTCTTAAAAGAGATATGAGGATATTTGATGCTACAAGGACAAAGGTAGCTGCTATACCCATCCCAAAGCCATCATTCATAGAGCTCCCGGTAGCGAGAGTAGGACATAACCCGATTAAGATTACAAGGACTGGATTCTCCCTGAGTAAACCATTTGTAAATACCTTCCAGGTATTCATAATCTCCTATTCATTTAAAATTTGAGATTTTGATTCATCCAAAACAGGACTTGAATTTTCAGCCATATACCACTCCCAACCCTCTTTAATACCATTTGCCACTGCCCTTGAGGATATGGTTGCCGCAGTTATGGCGTCTATTGTCCCGCCATCCTTCTTTAGTTTAAGGCTATCCCCCTTTTTCCCATTAAACTGGTCTCTGAAGGAATTCTTGGTAACCTTGACTCCAAGCCCTGGTGTCTCACTTTGATCAAGTTTTGAAATCGCTACAGAAGATATGGCGCCATCATTATTTATACCTATCGTGGTATTTATAGGACCTCCATAACCACGGGGTGATACCTTCAAAACTACTCCAATCTCCTTCCCATCTTTATCCAATCCAACCCACACTGTTTTACCTTTAATTTCCCTTTCAATAAAATTCACAGCCGATGGAAACACCTCTTTCCTCTTATTTATATCTGATATTCTCACATTCTCATCTATTTTTACTTTTGTTGTATCATAAACTAATGACAGTGCACCGGCAGATATTATGCAAACAATCATGAGAATTATCCCCATTTTAAGAGTATCACGCATAGTTATTCAGCCTCCAAACTTTCTTTTCTTCAGATACTTATCAATTAATGGCACACTGATATTCATCAGGAGTATTGCAAAGGAGACCCCTTCGGGGTAAGAACCGTATTGCCTGATTAAGGCTGTTAAAAATCCGCAACCAGCACCAAATATAATCATTCCTCTCTTTTCTATTGGTGATGTTACATAATCTGTAGCCATAAAAAAGGCACCCAAAAATAGTCCTCCATTTAATAAATGAAATAAAGGATTTGCTGACATCCCTGGATTCAGGAGATAGAAAATTGTAGTAAAGACACCTGTTGTCACTATAAAAGATAATGGGATATGCCATGAAATTGTACCTCTGTATAACATATAAACCCCACCAATAAGTAATGCTATCGCTGAAACCTCTCCAATTGAGCCGCCACGATTTCCTATGAGTAAATCAAACCATTTGATTTGTGTAACGCTCTCTATAGATTTACTTAAATCATTGGAGAGCATTATTGTCTTCACAGCAGTAAGAGGGGTTGCCTCTGTTACCGTATCAACTGACAGGCGAAAGGATTCACCTGCTAATAAGGGTGCAGGTCTTGGAAATGTAGTCATCTGAAGCGGCCATGAAATAAGGAGGAATACCCGTGCAGCAAGGGCAGGATTAAAAATATTGAATCCAAGCCCACCAAAGAGAAGTTTAACAAGGACTATAGCAAAAAAGGATCCAACTATCGTTCCCCACCACGGGAAACCTGATGGAAGATTCAAACCGAGGAGAACTCCTGTTAGCAAAGCACTTCCATCGGATACAGTTTCATCACCGCCTGTCATTTTCTGGTAAGTGAATTCAAAGAGCATGGAAGATAGCGTGGCTATAACTATAGTCACTAAAGCCGGGATACCGAAAAAATATATGCCAGCAATAGAAGTGGGAATCAGGGCAAAAATAACTGAATACATAATATCCTTAACAGACTCCTCCGCTCTTATATGCGGAGAAGGTGTTACGAGCAGCATTTTTATTTCTTTATCTTTTTCCACTTTTCTTTTTTTTCAACACCTCAGATTTTAATTGTCTTATAAATTGGACTACCGGCCTGTTTGAAGGACATGCATATGCGCATATTCCGCATTCTAAACAATCCATTAAATTACTTGCATATGCCTCATCAACCATATTTCTCTCAAAATATAGACCATAGAGGTTTGGACTTATACCCATAGGACAGTTAGCAATACACCTGCCACACCTTATACAGGATTGGTATTTACCATCAATTTCTGCAGAATTCTTTGAAAAGACTACTACCCCGGAGGTCCCTTTGATTACCGGCACTTTGAGGGTATATTGAGCTACTCCCATCATCGGTCCGCCCATGATAACCTTTTCAGGTTCATCGGTAAACCCACCACAGTTCTGGATTAAAAAATCAAGGGATGTCCCTATCCTTACTAAAAGATTTTGAGGCTCCTTAATCCCGTTCCCTGTTACAGTAACGACCCTCTCAATAAGAGGTTTGCCATACCTTACAGCATTATAGACAGCATAGGCAGTTCCAATATTATTAACAACTACTCCCACATCCATTGGTAATTTACCTGATGGTACCTCTCTTTTTAATATTGATTTTATAAGGTGTTTCTCTGACCCCTGGGGATATTTAACATCCAAGCCTACTACCTCTATTTCAAATTTTCTGGAACCATCTGTATGAGATTGTTTTATAGTGGATTTGAGCACTGAAATGGCATCAAGTTTATTCTTCTCAATCCCGATAAAACCCTTTTTTACTGACAATATGTTCATGATAATCTTCAGCCCCTCTATTATTTCTGAAGACCTTTCAATCATCAGTCTGTGGTCGGATGTGATAAAGGGCTCACATTCAGCCCCATTCAGTATCACATACTCAATCCCCTTTTCCTTTGGTGGTGATAATTTTACATGAGTTGGAAATTGAGCGCCACCTAAACCCACTATACCTGCATTTCTAATTATCTCCTTGAGTTTTTCTGGCTCAATAGAAAGATAGTCTTCATTCTCCTTTAGATTATCTACCCATTCATCCTTACCATCGGATTCAACAATTATGGACAGGATATTATTGCCAGTGGGGTGTGGATGAGGTGATATCTCAATTACTTTCCCTGATATAGAGGAATGGACAGTTGATGTTATATTCCCTTTCCCTTCACCAATCTTCTGACCTTTCTTTACCAAATCCCCTACCTTAACAAGGGGTTCACAGGGTGCACCTGTATGCTGACTTAATGGTATAACTACCCTCTCAGGTATAGGAATGGTTTGAATGGAAAGCCCTTTTGTCTTATCCTTTTCATCTGGCAGATGAATCCCACCCCTGAAAGCAATCTTGTTAAAAATTCCAACCATACAATAATTTTAAAGACAATGACTGGGGTTTAGAGACAATGAAATAATTTTATCTCGTCTCTTATTATGAAGGTTTATGCAGGCATATAGGAGGGGTCATCGCTGGAGAACCAAAGGACATCACACATACCCCCCATAGTTAATTTATTTACACCAGCCGGGATTACTAAAAACCCATTTGCCTTTGTTAGTGCCATCATATCGGCTGAACCGTGGAACTCCACAGGTGTTGCCCTTACTTCCACCCCTGAACGGCTTATTGATACAGGTATATATTCCTGTCTTTCAGCCCTCTTTCTATTAAAATCCTTACCAATCCTTGCCTTTCCTTTCAATTGAGAATCTGATGAATGTCCTGACATCTTTTTCAGGACAGGTCTTACAAATACTTCAAATATTATCAGTGTAGATACTGGATTTCCAGGCAGACCAAATATTAAGGTCTTTCCTTTTGTCCCGAATAAAAATGGTTTACCAGGTTTTATGGCAACTTTTTCAAACTTAATTTTAACACCACTTTCTTTTAATGTCAAGGGCACAAAGTCATAATCACCCATAGAAACGCCACCGGATATGAGAAAGATGTCTGAATCAAGCCCCTTTTTGATTTTTTTCCTTAAATCATGCTCATCATCAACAGCTATTCCCAGGTATTCAGGAATTATGCCTGAACTCTGACACTGGGTAAAAAGGGAATAACTGTTACTGTTTCTTATCTGACCAGGGACTGGGACTTTATCCGGTTCAACCAATTCTGTCCCTGTGGCTAATATAGAAACCCTGGGCTGACTTAAAACCTTTACCCTGGGATTTCCAGTTGCGGCAAGCATTGATATCTCCTGATACCTTAAGACTGCCCCCCGTGTGAGGACCTTATCACCTTTTATTACATCCTCCCCCTTTTTTGATATATTATTACCCTTTTTTACTGTTGATAATATTCTTACCATTCCTTTTTCCAAGACCTCTGTATTTTCTACCATAACGACAGCATCTGCACCCTCTGGTATAGGCGCACCAGTCATAACCTTTGCTGCAGTCCCCTTTTTTACAGTTTTTTTAGGGAAATAGCCAGCAGGTATCTCTTCGATAACTTTCAGGTCTACAGGGATATTCACGAGATCATCTGAAATCACTGCATACCCATCCATTGAGGATTTATTAAAAGGGGGTATATCTATATCTGAATAAATATCTTCAGCTAAAATCCTTTCATATGCACTGTCAAGACCCACGAGATCAACCCTATCAATAACCTCTCCCTTGTTTACTATAATCTTCAATGCCTCATCAACTGATATCATAGTAAAATTTAATATACTTTAAAAATGTGTTATAAATTAGTTATTATATCAATTTTAAATATACCACAAATTGTTTACACTCCAAATTACTTTTTTAACACTGATGGACATCCCCCTAATCAGTAAAGTATAATTTTTATCAAAGATGGAATATATAAAAACTGAGCCTCAACTATGCCAATAAAAATTATCACAGAAAATAGAAAGGCCTTCCATGACTACTTCATTATAGAGACATTTGAAACAGGGATAATCCTGAAGGGAACTGAAGTTAAATCATTAAGAGAGGGGAAGGTAAATCTCAAAGACAGTTTTGCTATGGTGGAAGATGAGGAGATTTTTCTTCACAATTGCCATATAAGTCCATATCAGCATGGTAATATATATAATCATGACCCTTTAAGGACCCGTAAGCTCCTCCTCCATAAAAATGAGATAAAGAAGCTAATAGGAAAAACAGTGGAAAAAGGTCTCACCCTTATACCTTTAAAATTTTACTTTAAACATGGTATTGCAAAAGTAGAGCTTGCACTGGCAAAGGGGAAAAAAATGTATGACAAAAGAGAAAACTTAAAAAAGAGGGCTGCCATGAGGGAGATAGAGAAGGCATTTAAGGATAAACATAGATAATGCAGAACAAACCACAAAGGCATGGAGACACAGATGAAGACAGATAGGACACCAGACACCAGTGCACCAGAGCACCAGTAAAAAAACTGGTGACTGGTGACTAATGACTGGTGTCCTTTTCTTTGTGACCTCTGTGCCTCAGTGTCTCCGTGGTTAATTTTCCACAGAAATGTCTGAAGAATCATTTGATATTAGATTTTTAGGTCGCTTTTATCTTTTTAATATTGATAATCCAGTCCTTTGGCCCCTTCGTTACATACTCCCAGATGAAGGAATCCTTATATCCTATCTCAAACTGATAGCGAAGAGGACCTGGGTCATGGTCATTTATAATCTGGAGTGTCTCTCCTACATTCAACCTATTCCATTTTTCAAAAACTATCCCTGGATGCCTCTCAGAGGGGGGAATTTTTCGTATATCAATCTGTGTTATCTTATCCGTATCCATATAATCTCCTTTTTTAGGGTTTTTTCAATCTATCCCCTGTTTTTTTAACATGAAAATCGAGAGAAAGTCCAGTATTAAATAGGTATTGCTATCATAAAAAATATGTGGTAATTATCAATCTATGACGATTATAAAAACTGGAAAGGTATTTTTTGTCTTATTATGTATAACCATTTTCCCCTTTACTGTCAATGCATCTGAACAGGAAAGGGGTGAACAAAATGAGGAGGAGGCAATAGAGGTTACAGCGGATGGAATTGGGACAATAAAAGAAGATATAACCGATGCGAGAAGGTCAGCTATTGATGATGCCTTGAGGATTGCAGTGGAACAGGCAAAAGGGGTGCTGGTAAATGTGGAAACAGAGGTGCAGGCATATGCCTTGGTCAGAGATGAAGTGGCTACACGATGTAAAGGATTTGTAAAGACATATAAGATATTGAATGAAAATAGGGACGACAAAGAAAAACTCTACCGTATTTCAATTCATGCAACTGTCCTCCTCTCAAACCCTAATCAATCTGCACCTGTAGTCTTTGATGAACATAAGTTTACAGGGAAAATCCCTGAGATAATAAAAGAGGCACTATTGATAAGCAAAAAGACGAATGCATTGTCAGAAATGATAAATGCACGAAGGGTTAACACATTGACCCCTGAGATGTTAAAAAAACTACACCATCGTTTTCTTATAATGTATCAGATACTCAATTCTATAGAACCACCAAAAGAAAAGGCTTATAAACACCAGATGCTCAAAAAGGTTATAGCACTTAAGACAAAGGCTACGCATCTTTATGCAGGCTTCCTTTTTGGTGAAAAAAATCCTGAAATGCTGAGACTCGCAAATGGGCTAAACAAGGATGCCAACAGGACTCTCCTTGATTTAAAGGAGAAATCTTCATTACAATCACAACAAAGAAATCGACCCCCCGTTCATCTGATGCCAAAAAGATAAAGTAAGTTAGGATAGCTTTCTACATATAATCCTTCATATACCCAATATAGTTTTTTGAGTAAACAATTATCTTATCCGACTCATCCTTTGTTAGTTTTCTTTTTGGTTTTGCTGGAACACCAACTGTTAGCCACCCTGATGGTATCACAGATTTCTCTGTTACCACAGAACCAGCTGCAATAATTGAAAATTCTTCAATATCAGCACCATCTAAAATCACCGAACCCATTCCAATCAGGCATCTTGATCTTATCCTGCAGCCGTGGAGGACAACACCATGTCCTATGGTGACCTCATCTTCTATAAAGAGGGGGTAGACCTTGTTTGTAACATGGAGGAGGCTTCCATCCTGAATATTTGTCCCTCTCCCTATCCTTATATAATTTACATCCCCCCTTACGACTGCATTAAACCAGACACTGGAGTATTCCCCTATTTCAACATCACCAATGATCTGTGCGCTCTCCTCAACAAACACAGTATTATGAATCTTTGGGAGAATTCCTTTATATGCCTTTATCATACCCCTTCTTTTAACATGATTCAGTTCATCCATCAATAAAAAAATAGGTTTAACTATATAAATGTCAAACATGATAAAATTTATTATAAAATCTTCTATACGATATGATTATCTTTATACTGAAAAGGCTTTTGTGGGGTGTTCCAGTATTACTGACAGTTGCAACTCTGACTTTTGCTATAATGCATGTCGTCCCCGGAGGTCCCTTTGACAGGGAAAAGAGATTGCCTCCGGAGATAAAGGCAAATGTGGAGGCAAAGTACCATCTAGATAAACCAATCTATAAACAGTATCTCCTGTACCTCAATAATCTTATGAAGGGTAACCTTGGTCCATCATATAAATATATTGGCAGAGATGTAAACGAAATTATAAAGGACACCTTCCCTGTATCAATTCAGCTTGGAGTTTTTTCACTCCTTATCTCGGTGGTCACAGGTATCTGTTCAGGTATAATAGCCGGTATTAATTCAGATACTGTATGGGATAGATTGACAATCCTCTTTGCCACCATTGGTATATCACTTCCTAATTTTATCCTTGCTGCATTACTTATTCTCTCCTTCAGCCATTTTTATAAAATCCTTCCCCCGGCGCTCTGGGAGGGATGGAGACATATGATACTCCCATCGATTACATTGGGGTTTGCCCCTGCAGCGTACATTGCAAGACTTACCCGCTCCAGTATCATTGATGTTATAAACAGAGACTATATACGGACAGCGAGGGCAAAGGGATTACGGTATAGAAATATCATTTTCAAGCATGTCCTTAAAAATTCTATTATGCCAGTTGTCACAATTATGGGACCCCTGACTGCTACCTTTGTAACAGGCTCTTTCGTCGTTGAATATATATTCTCTATTCCAGGGATGGGGAGATTTTTTATAACCGCTGTGACAAACAGGGATTACCCTATGATTATGGGGGTAACCTTGATTTATACTCTCATCATTGTATTAACCAATATGGTAGTAGATATAGTCTATGCCTTTTTAGATCCGAGGATAAAATATGAATAAATCTGCAATAATCAGTTGTCTATTTCTTATAATTGTCTCTACCTCATCCCTTCTCTCTCCTTGGATTGCACCTTACCCCTTTGACTTACAGAACTCTGATGAACTGCTCCAGGGTCCCAGCCTAAAACACATAATGGGAACTGATAAATTGGGGAGGGACCTCTTTTCCCGGATTCTGTATGGGGCAAGAATATCCATCTCTGTTGGCATACTCACTGCCTTATCATCACTGATTATAGGAACAGTTTATGGCGGGGTATCAGGGTATGCCGGCGGAAGGATTGACAATTTTATGATGAGGGCTGTAGATGTAATCTACTCTCTCCCTGACCTCCTTATGATAATTTTAATTACTGTTATTATAGGCAGGGGTTGGGTGAGCATTTTTCTTGCCCTGAGCATTGTCGGCTGGGTTACTGTGGCAAGGCTTATCAGAGGCGAGCTATTGAGACTTAAGGAATTCCAGTTTGTTGAGTCTGTGAGGGCAATTGGTGCAGGTCACATGAGAATATTTTTTATTCACTTACTACCCAATACTATAGGTCCGCTCATTGTAACGCTCACCTTCAGGTGTGCATCTGCAATTCTATCGGAGTCAACCTTAAGTTTTATCGGACTGGGATTAGCTCCACCCTTTGCAAGCTGGGGGACACTGGCGAATGATGGATGGGGTTCTGTAAAATTCTACCCTCATCTGACCATCTTCCCCGGAACCGCTATACTCCTTACCATGCTTGCCCTGAACTTTCTCGGAGATGGATTAAGGGATGCCTTTGACCCCCATAGAAAAGTTTGAGCCTGTCCCTTTGGAAAAAAAGGGAATTGAACATCTGAGAGATAGTATGGTATACAATAGTTATGGGTTATGAGTTATGAATTAAAGGGAGGAACAATGTTCGAAGATTTAAAATCAAAATTGAATAGTCTGAGGGTAAGGATTGATAGACTCAGGGGGAGTCTTTGACTTAGATACAAAAGAGAAAAGGATTGTTGAACTGAATAGAGAGATAGAGGGAAAAAACTTCTGGAGTGATAATGAGGCAGCCCAGAAGGTCCTTAAGGAGAGGTCACTTTTGCAGAAACCTGTTGAACGATGGAATAATCTGAACAAAGACCTTGACACCTGCGGTGAACTAATAAGCCTGTCACATGGAGAAGATAACCAGAGCCTCCTTTCAGAAATACAGAAGGAATTAAACCGCATTGAAAAAGAGCTCAAAGATTTTGAAATCATGGCAATGTTTTCCGGTGAGCATGACAGGGCAAATGCCATACTCTCAATCCATCCCGGGGCAGGTGGAACAGAATCCCAGGACTGGGCAGAAATGCTCCTCAGGATGTACCTCCGCTGGGCAGAGAGAAAGGACTTCAAGATAGAGATAACCGATTATCAGCCAGGAGAAGGTGCCGGGATAAAGGATGCGACTATCACGATATCCGGTGAATATGCCTATGGTTATCTCAGGGCAGAGAGTGGGATTCACAGGCTTGTCCGCATATCCCCTTTTGATGCAAATAAGAGGAGACATACATCCTTTGCATCAGTCTTTGTATTTCCAGAGGTTGAGGATGATATAAAGATAGATATCAATGAAGAGGATTTAAAGATTGATACCTACCGGAGCAGCGGTGCCGGTGGGCAGCATGTCAATGTTACTGATTCAGCAGTCAGGATAACCCATATCCCTACAGGTATTGTGGTGCAATGCCAGAATGAGAGGTCGCAGCACAAAAACAAAGCTACTGCGATGAAGATACTTCGCTCAAAGCTCTTCAGGATAGAGCAGGAAAGACAGAGGGATAAATTAGAGGAGATTCAGGGGGAGAAAAAAGAGATCGGCTGGGGGAACCAGATAAGGTCCTATGTCCTCCACCCTTACAGGATGGTAAAGGATTTAAGGACAAAGGTTGAGGTAGGAAATGCGGATGCAGTTTTAGATGGCGATATTGACAGCTTTATTGAGGCATTTTTGTTAAAAGGGGCAGCGTAATTGATTTTGGCATTTATGCTTCCTCTTGAGCCAATGATAGATGGATCAAGTCGTTCCCACGCTCCGCGTGGGAATGCGATGTATAAGGCTCCACGTTACTTACAAGTAAAGAAAAATTGCCGCCAGGGATGTTCTATGGCTTACTGTGAGACTATAATCAGATATAATACCCAGAGACCACATAAATCTCTTGGACTAAAAAGCACGATAGATTACTTGATTGAATAAGGAGAAATGTCGCAAATGTCCTTAATGAGAAAAATATATTTGATAAGATAACCTATTGTAAGTCAGAGATTCAAATGGTGGTCAGGTATACTGGTAAAATCAGGCAGGCCTTTTATGAAAAAGGAAACTGAAAACTGGCTTCAAATGGTAGAATATGATATTAAGACAGCAGAATGTATGCTGGAGACAGGTAGGTATGTTTATGTTGTTTTTATGTGCCACCTTGCCATTGAAAAGATGTTGAAAGCTATAGTTTCAGAGGCTAAAAGAAGACAAGAAATTAAGGGAATAGTGAAGAGATATGCCGGAGAGCTTAAGAATTTAGGAATTATCCCTGAAAAAATAATGATATATGGTTCTTATGCCAAAGGACATCCGAGAGAAGGAAGTGATATAGATCTTCTCATAGTTTCCAAAGACTTTAAAGACAAGAATTTGAGAGAGAGGTTGGAGATACTTGGTCTGGCTGCTGGAAGGGTCTTTGAGCCTATAGAGGCAATGGGATATACAGAGGATGAGATTGTCTCAAAAGAGGAAGGAAGTTTTTTGGATAATATATTTTCAGAGGGAGTGTCGGTTGCTTTATGATAAGATTTCAATTCTTAATAATTTACTCGTTCCCACGCTCCCCGTGGAAATGCGATGTATGACGCTCCGCGTTTCTTGTTTTGCTTTCTCGTTCCCACGTCCTGCCGTAAACAAAAAAGGAGGGTTTGAAAATGTCTGCTCGAAAAAAAGGTTACTTAATATCACTATTTCTTTTGCTTTTTATTAGCTTTTTTTTAAAAAGATGTCTTTTCTGCATCCAACTTTGAGGAGGGAGTAAAAGACCTTGCAGAACAAATAAGCAAAAACATGATTGAAAAAAAGAAGCAGAAGATAGCAATTATTGACTTTTCTGACTTGAATGGGAATGTTACAGCTCTGGGGCAGTTTATGGCAGAGGAATTGACAACACAGCTTTTTATCATAGCCCCTGGTAAATTTGAGGTTGTGAAGAGGAGGCAGTTATTAAAACTTGAGGAGGAGCTTGTCCTCGGTAAGGTTGGTAATATAGAGGAAAAAGGAATTAAGAAGATGGGGCAGGTCTTTGGAGTAGATGCAGTTGTTACAGGCTCAATGACTGATTTAGGTAATACAGTTAAGATTAATGCAAGGGTGATAGCAGTAGAATCAGCAAAGATCTTTGCAGTAGCAGCAACGGATATACCAAAGACTGGTATGGTTGCAGATTTGATAGAAAAGAAGGTGGAGGGAAGACAACCAGTGGAAAAAGCCACAACACCATTGACTACACTAACCAAACCTACCAAAGAGAAGGAATGGGCGAAAACAGAGATGACGCAGAAACAGATAACTGCAGAAGGTGGAATCTTTAAAGACCCTGGTACAGTGATAGAGTTTATCTTTGTAAAAGGGGGGTGTTTCCATATGGGGGATACCTTTGGGGATGGGAGCTCAGATGAATACCCTGTCCATAAGGTCTGTTTAGATGATTTTTATATAGGAAAGTATGAGGTAACACAAATAGAGTGGCTGGAGGTTATGGAGAGAAATCCGTCAAGTCGCAGAGCTTGTGATGACTGTCCTGTTGAGATGGTTAGTTGGAATAATGTTCAGGAGTATATAAAGAGACTTAACCGGAAGACAGGTCGTGAGTACCGTCTTCCCACAGAGGCGGAGTGGGAATATGCAGCGAGGAGTGGTGGGAAGAAGGAGAAATATGCAGGGGGCAATGACCTTGATTCAGTTGGGTGGGATAGTGACAATTCAAGAGGGAAAACCTATCCTGCAGGGCAAAAGAATCCAAATGGATTGGGGATATATGACATGAGTGGTAATGTATGGGAGTGGTGTCAGGATTGGAGTGATGAGAATTACTATAAAAGTAGTCCGAGGGATAATCCTAAAGGTGCAGGTAGTGGTCAGACCCGTATCATTCGCGGCGGTTCTTGGAACTATGATGAGAGCATCTCGCGGGCAGCGAATCGCGGCTGGGACATCCCTGACAGCCGGCGCAGCGATATCGGCTTTCGTGTTGCCAGGACTAAATAAGTTTTACTCTATGTTTTTTATCCTTTTACACCTTTTTTGGGTGCAGGGGTTAAAGCCCCCGCACAACTCGTTCCCATGCTCAGCGTGGGGAATACGATGAGGGGGATTAAATTGGACGATATTACTGAACAGATGCATCTGAGAAGGTCTAAACTGCAGGAACTGAAAAATTCAGGTATTGAGCCTTATATTGATAGATTTCAGATAACCCATACTACAGATTTTCTTACACAAAAATATGGCACCCTCCCAAAGGAGGAATTAGAAAAGGTCAATGATGAAGTAACCATTGCAGGACGCATCATGACCAGGAGGGAGCATGGAAAGACCACCTTTTGTCACATACAGGATTCATCAGGGAAGATTCAGATATATGTAAGAAAGGATGAATTAGGGGATGGGAGGTATCACCAATTTTTAACATTTGATATAGGGGATATAATAGGAGTGACTGGTAAGGTCTTCCGCACAAGGACAGACGAATTAACTATCCATGTAAAAGATATAAGACTCCTGACAAAGTCATTAAGACCCCTTCCTGAAAAATGGCATGGATTAAAAGATGTAGAGATACGGTACAGGCAGAGGTATGTTGATCTGATTGTGAATCCTGAAGTCAGGAAGGTTTTTATCCAGAGGACACTCATCATCCAGAAGATGAGAGATTTTCTCAACAGTAAGGGCTTTCTCGAGGTTGAGACACCTATGATGCAGTCCATTCCAGGTGGTGCCACTGCAAAGCCATTTAAAACCCATCACAATGCCCTCAGTATGGATCTCTTTTTGAGAATAGCACCTGAACTCTATCTCAAAAGGCTCGTGGTAGGGGGGTTGGAGAGGGTCTATGAGATAAACAGGAACTTCAGAAATGAAGGCATCTCAACCCAGCATAACCCTGAATTTACCATGCTGGAATTCTACATGGCATATGCAAACTACAATGATTTAATGGCCTTAACTGAAGAGATGTTCTCATTTTTGTCTAAGGAAGTAACGGGGACATCTGTTATAGAGTATGGTAGTGAAAAGATTGACTTATCACCGCCGTGGAAGAGGTATTCCTTTAAAGATGCACTAATTGAATTGGGAGGGGTAAGTCCTGATAAACTGGATGACAGGGAAAAGGCATTTAAATTTGCAAAAGACCTTGGTGCACCGATCTTAAAGTCTGATACTAAGGGAAAGATATGGCAGAAGATATTTGATTATACTGTAGAGCCAAAATTAATTCAGCCTACCTTCATTTTAGATTATCCCCTTGATCTATCTCCCCTTTCAAAAAAGAAAAGGGATAACCCTGAACTGGTGGAGAGGTTTGAGTTATACATAGCAAAAAGGGAGATAGCCAATGCATATACAGAGCTAAATGACCCGATTGATCAGAGGGCAAGGTTTGAAGAACAGGTTTCTCAAAGAGGGGCAGGTGATGAAGAGGCACACATGATGGATGACGATTTTGTAAGGGCTCTGGAATATGGAATGCCTCCGACGGCAGGGGAAGGAATAGGTATAGACAGACTTGTCATGCTCTTCACCAATTCACCATCAATCAGGGATGTAATCCTCTTCCCACAGATGCGAAAAGAATAGGAATGGAGGAGAATTTTCAATACTCAAAGATTTTTTCCTTTGCCTGCCTTTTCTATAAACATGGGTATCCCCTTTTAAATATTTTTACTTCCTTTTAAACCCCTCTTTAGAATCCTGATATTTGCAGTCAAAACATCCTCAAGTTTATACAAATCCTTATATTGTCAAAGGGTTTGTTTTATATTTGACAGCCTTATATATTTTAAGTATTCTTACAAAAGGAAGGTAAACTTAGTTGAAATATAACCTATGACCTACGAGCTTTTTATCAGTCTCCGTTATTTAAAGGCAAAGAGGAAACAGGCTTTCATATCCCTTATTACATGGATTTCTATTGGGGGTGTGGCTGTTGGTGTAATTGCCCTCATTGTAGTTATCTCCGTTATGAGTGGTATGCAGGAAGATTTGAGGAATAAGATATTAGGGACGAATTCTCATGTGGTTGTATTAACCAATGAGGGGCGGATAACAAATTACACTGAGCTTATTAAAAAAATAGAAGGGGTTCCGCATGTAGCATCTGCATCCCCTTTTATTTTTAATCAGGTTATGCTTACATCTTCAACCAGTGTTTCAGGGGTGGCAATCCGAGGCATTGACCCTGATATGGAGAGTAAGGTAACAGACTTATCGCAGAGGATAAAAGAAGGAGGGCTGAAGTTCCTGAAAACACCTCAAATCCCCCCCACCACCCCCCCTTTAGAAAAGGGGGGAGAGGTGAGATTAGAAGGAATAGTCATAGGTAAAGACCTGGCAAGAAATCTTGCTGTCTTCCTTGGTGATACAGTGGATGTCGTCTCACCCTTTGGAAGGACAACTCCCATGGGAACAACTCCTAAGGTGGAGAAGTTCAGGGTTGTTGGCATATTTAATACAGGTATGTATGAGTATGACTCAAGCCTTGCCCTCATATCAATACCTGCTGCCCAGAAATTTTTCGATACGGGGGATACAGTAACAGGCATTGAGATAAAGGTTGATGATATTTATGTTGCAGACAGTGTAGCAGATAAGATTCATGATATGCTCGGTTTCCCATACTGGACAAGGGATTGGATGGAGATGAATAAAAATCTTTTCTCAGCACTCAAGCTTGAAAAGTTTGGTATGTTTGTTATACTTATATTGATAATTGTAGTTGCTGCCTTTAACATAATAGGAACGCTCATAATGATGGTTATGGAGAAGGGGAGAGATATAGCAATACTTAAATCAATAGGTGCAACAGACAGGAGTATCATGAAAATCTTCATGATGGAGGGATTAATTATTGGAATAGCAGGGACAATTATAGGCTGTCTTGGCGGGTATATCCTATGTGAACTCCTCGATAGATATCATTTTATAAAACTTCCGAGTGATGTCTATCAACTGGATACCCTCCCGGTAAAGATGAACCCCCTTGATTTTTTATACATATCCTTGTCGGCAATAATTATAAGTTTTCTTGCTACAATATATCCATCTTGGAATGCCTCCCGACTTGACCCTGTGGAGGCATTAAGATATGAGTAAAAAGTGGAAGAATTGGTACAGGTAAAGGGGGTCAGGAAATCGTTTAAGGTCGGGGACGAGCATTTAGAGGTCTTAAAGGGTTTAAATTTTAGTATAATAAAAGGTGAGATGCTCGGAATTGTTGGTGCCTCTGGTGCAGGAAAGAGTACCTTGCTTCATATTATCGGTGCCTTAGACAGACCAACGGAAGGAAATATACTGTTTCATAATCAGGATATATTCACAATGAACGATACTCAACTGGCAGAATTTCGAAACAGGCGGGTTGGCTTTGTATTTCAGTTTCATAACCTCTTACCTGAATTTACCGCCCTTGAGAATGTCATGATGCCAGCGCTCATCACAAAGACACGAGAGGATGCTGCAGTCAGAGAGGCTAAAAGAATTTTGACAGAGGTTGGTTTAAGAGATAGAATAAATCATAAGCCTGGTAAACTTTCAGGAGGTGAACAGCAGAGGGTATCGGTAGCAAGGGCGCTCATAAATAACCCTGATCTTGTCCTTGCAGATGAACCGACAGGTAATCTTGATAGCAAGACAAGTGAGGATATTCACGGACTCCTCTGGGGTCTGAACAAAGAAAAGGGACAGACCTTTGTGATAGTAACCCACAATGACATCATGGTAAAAAAGATGATGAGGGTTATACGATTAGTAGATGGTGTGATAGTATAATGTAAGTAGGAAGTAAGAAGTAAAAAGTAGGAAGTTCTTATTATTTCTTACTTCTAACTTCATACTTCATACTTATTTAGAGGGGAGGGATATAAGATGTTTAAAAAATTTACTGAAAGGGCAAGGAGGGTGATAATTCTCGCGAGAGAAGAGGCGGAAAAGTATCAGCATGAGTATCTCGGGACAGAACATATACTCCTCGGAATAATCAAAGATGGTGGGGGTATAGCTGTCCTCGTTCTCCAGAGGTTGGGGATAGATATAAAGCAATTAAGGGCTGAAATTGAAAGAAACCTGCCGGAGAGTTCAAATACCCTGATAATCGGCGATATACCTTTTACCTCAGGGGCGAAAAAGGTGTTGGAGTATGCCGTAGAAGAGGCAAGGTCTATAGGGCACACCTACATTGGCACAGAGCACCTCCTCATTGGGTTAATAAAAGAGAAGGACGGAGTTGCATACAGAATATTACTCAGTTTTGGGCTTCAGTATGCGGATATAAAAGAGCAAACTATAAATCTCCTCAGAGAGCCTGTCTCACAGGCAAAAGAGACAACCAAGACCCCTGCAATGGATGAATTTGGCAGAGACCTTACAGAACTCGCAATGAATGGCAAGCTTGATCCGGTAATTGGCAGAATTAATGAAATTGAGAGGGTTATTCAGATACTATCCCGCCGAACAAAAAACAATCCTGTTCTTATTGGTGAACCTGGTGTTGGTAAGACTGCTATTGTTGAGGGGCTTGCCCAGAGGATTGTAAGCAGGGAAGTTCCTCAGACCCTGTATGATAAAAGATTAATATCCCTTGACCTGGGCGCTATTATTGCCGGTACAAAATATAGAGGTCAGTTTGAGGCACGGATAAAGGCTATAATGAGAGAGATAACCCAACCACCAAACAATATTATTCTCTTTGTAGATGAAATCCATACCTTAATAGGCGCAGGGGCAGCAGAGGGGTCTGTAGATGCATCGAATATGCTCAAGCCTGCCCTATCCAGAGGTGAGATTCAGTGCATAGGGGCAACGACACTTGATGAGTATAGAAGATATATTGAAAAGAATGGTGCCCTTGAGAGGAGATTTCAGCCTATCATTGTAAATCCCCCATCAGTTGAAGAGACCATACAGATTATAAAGGGGCTGAAGGATGAGTATGAAATTCATCATAAGGCAAAAATAACAGAAAATGCCATTGTAATGGCAGCTCAGTTATCCGATAGATACATAAATGATAGGTTTTTGCCTGATAAGGCAATAGATATTATTGACGAGGCATGTTCAAGGGTGAGGCTCCGAAGGGTTACATTTCCTCCAGAAGTAAGAGAAATGCAGAGAAAAATAGATGAGACAACCAGGGAAAAAAGGGAAAGAATTGAAGCACAGGAATTTGAGAAGGCAGTAGAATTAAGGGATAAGGAAGAGAGCCTCAAAAATAAATTAGAACAGATGAAAAGAGACTGGGAAAAATCACAAGATGAAACAAATCCTGAGGTAACGGAAGATGATATTACTTATGTCATCTCAAGAATGACAGGTATACCTTTATCAAGGATTGAAAAAGAGGAGTTCCAGCGATTACAGGAGATGGAAACAGAAATTGCAAAAAAGATAATTGGGCAGAAAGAGGCGATAGAGTTAGTATGTAAGGCAATAAGACGCTCAAGGGCTGGTCTAAAGGATATAAAGAGACCTATGGGGTCATTCCTCTTTCTCGGGCCAACAGGTGTTGGTAAGACAGAACTTGCATGCATTTTGGCAGAATATCTTTTTGGTGACAGGAGGGCTATTATAAGGCTCGATATGTCAGAGTATATGGAAAAGTTCAGTGTTTCACGGCTTACCGGGGCACCCCCTGGTTATGTTGGGTATGAAGAAGGAGGTCAACTTACCGAAAAGATCAGGAGGAGACCGTATTCAGTAGTCCTCCTGGATGAAATAGAAAAGGCACACCCGGACATATTCAACATGCTTCTCCAGATAATGGACGATGGAAGGCTTACAGACAGTTATGGAAGGACTGTAGATTTTAGAAATGTAATCTTAATCATGACATCAAATCTGCATGCGAGATTTCTGGAAAAGGGGCTATCTATGGGATTTCAGAGGGAAGGCGAGTCCAGTTCATTTAAAAAATACAAGGATAGCATTAAATCGGAACTTAAAAAGACCTTTAGTCCTGAATTTTTAAACAGGATTGATGATGCCGTTATCTTCCATCCCCTTGAAAAGGAACATATCCTCAAGATTGTCGACATTCTCATCAATGACTTGAATACCCAGCTCATTGGAGAGGGAATTGCCTTACAGCTCGAAGATGGCGTAAAGGAATGGCTGGCAAATGCAGGATATAATCCATCCTATGGGGCGAGACACCTCAAAAGGACAATTCAGAAACATATTAATGACCCAATTTCAGAGGGGATACTTTTTGGAAAATTTAAAGATACAGGGATAGTTCATGTAAGATTACAGAATGATGAATTGGTCTTCGAGGGGAAGAAGGACCCCGTTGGCAATTGTTAATTGCTCAATCTATACAGAATTTAGCTTCACATTTAAAGTTGAAGGTCTTCAATTTCAGGCTTTGCTGCTTCCACATAACTACCTGCATTCTTCTCTATGGATATTACTGCCTTCACCCTGCCATAGCGGCAGAGGCTATTGACCTGACCAAACCGATTGTCCAGATATGGATAAAAGGAAATGAGAGGGTTCATGAATCAACTATCAAATACTATATTAGCCTTAAAGAAGGTGAAATATACTCGCCTGCAAAGGTAAAAAATGATATAAAAAGGATTTATGAACTTGGATACTTTGATGATATAAAAGTGGATGCGGAGGATGCTGCTGGAGGATTGATTGTCACATATATTGTGAAAGAAAAACCATTTATCAGAGAGGTAAAGATAAAGGGGAATAAAGAAATTGATAGTTTCGAAATAAAAAAAACACTTACCTTTAAAAAAGGGGTCCATTTTAAAAGTCACTTTAAAAGTAAAGATATTGATTCAATAAAAAAGCTCTATCAGGAAAAAGGCTTTTACTTTGCTGATATAGAGGTTTTAGTGAAAGAAGTTGAGAACAACCAGATTGATATAGAATTTAAGATAAGCGAGGGGAAAAAGGTATACATAACTGATATAGAGTTTATTGGTAATAAATTTTTTAATGGAAGGACACTGAAGAAATATATCGATACTCAGGAACAGGGGATTTTATCATGGTTAACAAGCTCAGGGACATACAAAAAAGAGATACTCAAGACAGATATCCTGAAACTTGAATCACTGTATCATGATAACGGCTTCATAAAAATAAAGGTTGAGGACCCGAGGATCGAAATTGACAAAGAGATAAGAAGGATTTATATAACTATCTTTTTGAATGAAGGGGAACAGTATCGAACCGGGGCTATTCAGATAGAAGGTGACGAGGTGTATTCAGAAAAGGAGTTACGAGAGATACTAAAGATCAAAGAAGGTGATATCTTTAACAGGTCTCAGTTCAGCAGAGATATATTTGCTATAACAGACCTGTACTCTCAGAAGGGATATGCATTTGCAGATGTATTACCAAAGACGAAAATTGACGAGACATTAAAAAAAGTAGACATAGATATCAGAGTTGACAGGGGCAGAAAGGTATATGTGGGAAGGATAAATATCTATGGGAATGAAAAGACAAGGGATAATGTAATACGCAGGGAATTCAGGTTACAGGAAGGGGGTCTCTTCGATAGTGTTAAATTAAGGAGGAGCAGGGAAAGACTGAATAATCTCGGTTTTTTTGATGAGGTAAATTTTGAACAGAAGAGCCGAAGGGAAGAGGATATGATAGACCTTGATGTAAAGGTCTCTGAGCGATCAACAGGGTCTCTCAGTGTGGGTGCAGGATACAGTTCAGTAGAAAATGCAATATTTTTTGCTCAGATTTCCCAGAGCAACCTCTTTGGAAGGGGACAGAAGCTATCACTGAATACACAGTTATCATCCCTTCGGAAGGATTATGAAATAGACTTTACAGAACCGAGACTTTTTGATAGAGAGCTTCAGGCAGGATTCAGCCTCTTTAATACAGAAAGGGAGTATTTCAGTTATTTATCAAAAAATAAGGGTGGCATTATACGACTTGGCAAATCAGTTGGTGAATATACCTGGGGTAATATTTCTTACAGATACGAGATGGTCAATATCCTAATAAGAAATCGGGATATTGCTACCTCCTTTCTGCTCTCACAGGAGGGTGACAGGATAACGAGCAGTATTGCACCGTCTGTAACAAGGGATACAAGAGATGATTTTTTTAACCCACAGAGTGGTTCAAGACAATATCTCTATGGTGAATATGCAGGAGGTCCCCTCGGCGGGATAAACTATTATAAAATGATAGGTGAGAATAGCTGGTATTACCCCCTCTGGTGGAATTTTGTATTTATGTTCCATGGAAAAATAGGGTATGCTGATGGACATGGTGGTAAGGACCTTCCTTTATTTGAGAGATTTTTTCTGGGGGGTTCAGAATCTCTCAGGGGTTTTAATTTTAATGATGTAGGCCCACGGGATGCGGCAGGAAATTCCATTGGGGGGAGGTCACTTTTGCTGTTTAATATTGAATACCTCTATCCCTTTACCCGATATATCCGTGGACTCGTTTTTTATGACAGGGGAAATGTTTATGGAAAAGAGGGGGACATATCCCTGACCAGCAGCAATGATTTTGATCTGCACAGTATGAGGCATGCATGGGGATTTGGAGTCAGATTCTTTTCACCAATAGGACCTATAAGTTTTGCATGGGGATTTAAACTGGATCAGAGGCCAGGTGAAAGCCCTGGAGAGTTCCACTTTACCATAGGGAGGGCATTTTGAAAAACAAATGTCAAATTTCAAATTTGTTGTAGGAGGGAGATTATGAGAAACTTGGTAATTATAATTTTATCAACTTTCTTTTTACTTGGAGGGTCATACAGTTATTCACAGGGAGAATCGCTCAAGATAGGATATGTTGAGCTTCAAAAGGCATTGAGTCAATCTGTCTCAGGAAAGTTAGCAATGGAAAGGCTTAAAAAAGAAATAGAAAAAGAGAATACTATACTGAAAGAAAAGGAGGAAGAACTGAAAAAATTGGAAGAAGAACTGAATAAACAGGGACTTATGATGATGGAATCTGAAAGGAATAAAAAGACAGAAGACCTCAGGAGGAGGAGCAGGGATGTGGAGAGATACAAAGAGGATACAAGAAGAGAGATTATGCTGAAAGAACGTGAGATGACACAGAGGATAATTTCAGAATTGATTAAATTAGCCCAGAAGATAGGTCAGGAGGATGGGTTCACTATTATTCTGGAACGGGGAGATACGGTTTTATTCGCCGCAGATAGTATCAACCTTACCGATAAATTGATAAAAAGGTACGATGAACAAAAAAAGTAATAACAGGAGCAATGAGTGCTGAGCAATGAGTAAAAAACTCGTTGTTCGTTGCTCATTGCTTGTCTTTTTATGAAGCTCAGCGAAATAGCAAAGGCACTTAATGGTAAATTGACTGGTGACCCTGATATCGAGATTAAGGGGGTGGCAGAGATAAAAAGGGCAGGGGAAGGGGACATTACTTTCGTTACAAAAGAGAGATACCTCCCTGAACTAAAATATTCAAGGGCATCTGCTGTTATTTTACAGGATGGTCTCAATTCAGGGGTAGAAAAACCATATGTATTGGTAAAAAATCCATATCTCTCCCTCATTTCTTTGCTTGAGATTTTCTATCCCACTTATAAAAATTCAAAGAGGATTGACTCTACGGCATCAATTAAAACTAAGAGGATTGGCAGGGATGTAACCATCCATCCCTTTGTATGTATTGAAGATGAATCAGAGATTGGAGATGAGGTTATACTCTACCCTTTTACCTTCGTGGGAAAGGGTTCAACGATAGGCAAAGGTTCCATAATCTATTCAAATGTTAACATATATCATAATGTTTCGATAGGGGAAAGGGTCATAATTCATAGTGGGGCTGTTATTGGAAGTGATGGTTTTGGGTTTGTAAGAGATGATATGGGAAAAAACAGAAAGATACCTCAGATAGGGAATGTAGTTATTGAGGATGATGTAGAGATAGGTGCAAATGTCTGCATAGACAGGGCAACACTGGGAAGCACAGTTATTAAAAGAGGTGTCAAGATAGATAACCTTGTCCAGATTGCCCATAATGTGGTAATAGGTAATAATACAGTCATAGCTGGACAGACAGGTATTTCTGGTAGTTGCACTATCGGGGCAAATGTGATTATGGGAGGTCAGGTAGGAACTGCTGACCATCTGAAAATAGGTGATGGTGTTATACTTGCTGCAAGGTCCGGTGTAATGGGTGATATTGAGGAAGGCTTATATTCAGGCTTACCTGCAATGAAACATATACTCTGGAAAAAGATTCAGGTTGGTCTCTCAAAACTCCCTGAATTAATTAAAAGGGTCAGAAATCTGGAGAAGAGGTTAGAAGAATTAAAAAATTCAGGACGCTGATTTCTACAAAAACATGGATTTACATGATTTATAAGATAAAATATTAAATTTTAAATACTAAACCCTTAACAAATTCAAAGTGTTTAAAACATTTGAATTTTGTGATAATGTTAATAATTCAGGATTTCAGATTTAGAATTTAACATCATATAGTTTCTGCGTTTACCCCGCACATAATTTATG
>JACQQJ010000051.1 GCA_016207035.1 Nitrospinota bacterium
ATTTAACTGCATTTTAAAGGTAAACTCTGTTAGAAAGTCTTCGCCTTTCTAACGGGGTAATCAAATCCACCCATAAGATATATTTATGTATTGGAAAAAGAGGTTCGGTCAGCATTTTTTGATTGATGAATCTATAGTAATGGAGATTTTAAAATTTGCTAACCTTTCAGAGAATGAAACGGTTGTAGAAATAGGACCGGGTAACGGGATACTTACATCAAAACTTGCAGATATTGCAAAAAGGGTTATTGCAATAGAGATAGATAAAAGACTATTCCGATTTTTAAAGGAGAGGCTCTCCTCATACAATAATATCAGCATAATCAACGGAGATGCACTTTATTACACCTATGGGGAGATTCCGGAAAGATTTAAGGTGGTATCAAACCTGCCATATAATATAGCCACACCCATGATTATCAAGCTTATTGAACAGAGAGAAAGGATAATAGATATGATTTTCATGTTTCAGAGAGAGGTAGCAGATAGAATCGTTGCAAAACCTGGAACAAAAGACTACGGGGCTTTATCAATTACTGTTCAATACAGGGCAGATGCCTATAAGCTCTTGAATGTGAGCAGAGGGTCATTCAAACCTGTGCCTAAGGTTGACTCATCGGTAATAAGAATAACTCCAAGGAAAGACCCTCTTATTGAGGTAATAGATGAAGAATTATTTTTCAGTATAATAAAGGCAGCATTTTCCCATAGGAGAAAGACCATCAGAAATAACTTTAAAACAATGAATCTCTCAGACGAATTCCTTGAAAAAATTTTTAATGAAACAGGTATTAAACCGTCCAGAAGGGGGGAAACCCTCAGTATGTTAGAATTTGCAGACATCTCAAATACTATTACAAATTTAAAGGAAAGGTCTATCAATCACTCTGATAGGTAAGGTATCATACTGACTAAAGGTGTATTTCCTGGAGAAAGGGTTATGCAAAGACAATCTCTTTTTATTTTTTTCCTGATTCTTCTATTCATCTCTCCTGTAAACTCCCTTTCCCAAACTCTATCATCAGAAGAGGAAAACGATCTAAAACAGGGTATTGCCAATCTGAACGAAGAAAACTACGAAGAGGCCGTTGAGGATTTTAAAAAGGCACGGGAATATAATCCCAATTCTTCAATAGCTGCATATTTCCTTGGGATTGCCTGTAAAAAGGTGCAGAACTACAAAGAGGCGAAGATTCATCTCAAAGATGCAATAACCTTATTACCTCATGTCAGAGAGGCTGTGGTTGAGCTTGCAGATGTCTTGTACCAGCTCGAAGAGACGGAAGAGGCATTAACAGAGCTTGAAAATGCAGAAAGTCAGGGTATAGAGACACCCCAGACCCTTTTCTTAAAAGGTCTGGTGTTGTTAAGACTTCGCAGGGAAATTGTAGTGGAAGAGAATGTCATCTCATATAAAGGGTCAAAATTTCCCTTTACCAAGAATGATAATGGAACAATAACGATAGAAGAGGGTCCTTTAAGCGGCAGGAGATTTTCCATAGCCAATACAGAGGCAATTGAAACCTTTAAAAAGGCAAAATTCCTTGACACAAGTCTCGCTACATCAGCAGACTATCAGATAGCAATGGCAGCCCTTCAGGAGGGGAGGTTAAACGAGGCAAGGGATATATTTCAGGAGATTGTAATCCGGGACCCTAATGCAGATATTGCACAATTTGCAAACCAGTATATAAATGCAATAACAAAGAGGATGAAAGAAGAAAGGGTATTCAGGGTTACGGTAAATATCCAGTATCAACATGATGACAATGTCGTATTAAAACCGAGCGATGTTACAGTTGCAGGAGACATTTCAGGCGAGGCTGACAGCGCAGGTGTAACTCTCTTAAGAGCTGAATATGTACCGAAACTCAAGAGCCCCTTCGGCTTTAAGACCCAATACTCCCTTTATCAGAATCTCCGTGGACGACTGAAAGACTTTGATATACAGAGTCATACATTTGCCTTTGTCCCGGGTTACAATTTCACAAAGAGTTCCATAAATCTTCAGGTAAGCGGAAACCTGACCCGTGTTGCAAATTTAGATTTTTTTAAAAACTTTGCAATTTCCCCTTCCTATACCATTGGCTTAAGGAGAAATCAATTTGCTACCATATCTGTAGAGTATCAGGATAAGGAATATATGAATGCCTCAATAACTCCTGATGAAAACAGGGACAGTATTGATTACAGTGCCGGTCTCTCATGGGTCTATCTGATTGCTGAAAATAAAGGATTTTTAAATGCCCGATATATGTTGAATAAAGAAGAGACTGAGGGGATAAACTGGAGATACCAGGGGAACAGATTCGGATTGAGTCTCCTCCACCCAGTCATTGAAAAAATGAATGTTACAGTAGGTGGAGAGGTTTATCTCCAGAATTTTGATAATATCCATACTGCCCTGAAGAAAAAAAGGGATGATAAGACATATACCTTTAATACAATGCTTTCCTATGCAA
Source organism: Nitrospinota bacterium (assembly GCA_016207035.1). Classification (GTDB taxonomy): domain Bacteria; phylum Nitrospinota; class Nitrospinia; order UBA9942; family UBA9942; genus JACQQJ01. The sequence goes on from JACQQJ010000051.1 coordinate 2,463, forward strand.
TCTCTGATGATATAGAGATTCAGTTGCAGTATGTCTATACCCGTTCAGATTCAAATATAGCAATTTATGGTTATAATAAGAATATGGTAAGTGCCGGGATTGAGATACAGTGGTAGATGCCTTTCAAGACATCCCCTTATACAGAAGGAAAGGGCTCTGAACAAAAACCTGATTAAACCACTGAGACACTGAGGTCACAAAGAAGAGGTCACCAGTCCGGGGCACCCATCCAGTGGATGGGTCGCACCAGTCACCAGTTTTTTTACTGGTGCACTGGTGTCTGGTGTCCTATCTTGTGTGGGCTATAATCCCGCTTCTGGAATTAATATTCATCTTTCTCATGATTTTCTTTATATGGTCCTTTACTGTATACTCTCCGATGAATAACTTTTCAGAAATATCCTTATTTGATAAACCCTCACAGATGCACTGAAGCACCTCTGATTCCCTCTTTGTCAGTTTAAACTCTGCCCTCATTTTTTCAAGGTCTACCTGATGGCTCAAAATTATCCTCTCTAAAAGAACCATAATATGGGTTGGATTTTTGCCTTCAGGACCCTTCATGAAGAATGCCCTCATAGAACAGGGCCCAGTTTCACCATGAAACACAGCACAATTCAAATCTGTTGACCTGACAACTGCATTACTTTTAACATGATTGCAGAGATTATACATCTCTTTAAGCACGCCCTCTCTTTTCCCTCCCTTTCCAGTCATCTGTAACTCAGGGATTATATCCAATGCCTCTTTATTGAAATAGAGTAGTCTATTGTTCATATCAAAAACAAGCATTCCTGGAGCTGAACGACCCTTAATTATTTTATACAGATTGTCCATATTTAGACTCTCCTGAGGTCATTCGTCTAAAATTTTAGCCATTATACACTATTTTAAAAAATAAAGCAAAAATCCCACTTTTGAGGGATTGACGATAGGGAATAAAAGAAACATCTTAAATATAATTTTATTTATAACATTCATCATAAGTTGCAGGTAATTTACACGGAAATAAGTGATAAGTCTTTGTTTTAATGGAGATAAAAGATATGACTACGGCAAATGAACAGGAGAAAAGGTTAAAGATAAGAAGCCCCTTCAATCAGTCAATTTCCTTTGACATGATAGATCTAGAATCAAATATCTTAAGGAATATCAGTTACACAGGGATTGGTGTAGATATAAGCGAGCATGGATTGGGGATGATCTCAGACTATACCTTTAAAAAGGCACAGGTGGTAAAACTCCATCTACCCCTTCAGGAGATGGATAGACCCTTTTCTGTCTTTGCAGAGGTTATGTGGTCAAGGCCTGCTAAAAGCCATTTCAGGACAGGGCTGAGATTTTTACAATTAAATATATCTAACTTTGGTATAGATATATGATCGATAATGTAACTCAAACTTTAATGAATGATGTTATCAAGGTTAACGCCTTGAATTACATCAGGGAGGATATTTATGAAACATTACAAATGCAATCCTGTTTTCCTCTTATTCATCCTCGCATTCTTATTCCTCATTCCTGAACTATCTTCTGCTGAAGTCGTTGGCGAATTTTCCTATGTATCAGGGAGGGTGGATATACTCAGAGTAAATGCCACTGCAGTAGCCCCTGTTGAGATGAGAGATAATGTATTCATGGGTGATATAGTCAGAACAAAGAGTGATGGAAATGCAGAGATTATCTTTAATGATAAAACAACGATAAGACTTGCCCCTGAGACCCGCATTAAAATAGATGAGTATGTGTTTAACCCTGACAGCAGCAGAAAAACAGGCAATTTAAGCCTCTTCAGAGGCAAGGTGAGGGCAATTGTATCAAAGGCAAAGGCTGGCTTAATCCCTGTCGCAGTAGGAACTTCAACCTTTACCATCAATACCCCAACCGCAATAGCAGGAGTAAGGGGAACCGATTTTTTTGTCTTTTACGAAAGAGGGATAACAGGTGTTATCTTTAAAGAAGGGAAAGGCTTTATATATAACCTCAATATCCCTGACAGGATTGTAAATATAAATGCAGGGGAGGTCACTTTTGTAGTAAGCCCTGATACACCACCATTACCAGTAAGAACTGTTATAAAAGGGGAATTAACACAGCATACAAAGGATACAACACCTTCTGAAAAAACAGAGGAAAAGAGAGAGGAAGGACAGAAACCAAAGGAGGATAAATTTGCAGAAAAAGCGGAGAAGGTAGAGGAGAAAGATAGAGGGCGAGAAAAGATAGGTGGAGAGAAACCTGCAGGCGATGCACCAACAATAATTAAGGCTGAACATGAAGATAGTCCTGCATGGGGGAGACATTCAGATGCTGCACCAACGATACATAATACTGGACATGAAGATAGTCCTGCATGGGGGAGATATTCAGTTGCTGCGCCAACGATACATAATACTGAACATGAAGATAGTCCTGCATGGGGGAGATATTCAGTTGCTGCGCCAACGATACATAATACTGAACATGAAGATAGTCCTGCATGGGGG
>JACQQJ010000049.1 GCA_016207035.1 Nitrospinota bacterium
CCTTCATAAATATCATCACTTTCTATAACAATCTCTTTCTCATACCCAGTCTCTGGCGCTTCTTTCATCTGCCGTGTCGGTTTCTTGTTCGGGTCAAGCGTATATTTGATAAATCCTCCGCCACCTGCATTCATAACCAACCGAACTCGTTTCGGAATCACATATTTCTGCCATCGCTCAGGAATATTCTTTTTTTGTGCCTCTGTTAATTTTTCGTTAAACTTGGTTACCACTGCTATATTTCCATCCCGATCTTTCTCCGGTATCATATAGACACAGTTCTCTGGCAGTTGCTTTGGGTTATCTATATTTTCTATAACTCGTAGTGAGCTGGCAGGATGTTTATCAAAGTTTATTACTATACCTTTCCCACTGGTAGTATATTCAAGTGGTCCTCTATTGTACTCAATCAAATGTGTAATCTTCCCTTGCCTTTCTAATATTACATGAAGATTATTTTCTGTCACCTCTGGTTCCGAAACTGCAGGTAAATCTTTTAACCTCTCTTTCATCGGTTTTATTATATCCTCTCTGAATCTATCTTTATACTCTTGTGATAGGTCTTTCATAGAGTTAAGCCTATCTTCGTAATCTTCTATCTCCACTTCTAGTCCAATTCGCTCTTTATGTTCAGGAGGAAGCTTTGTGCGAAATTCTATTTTCTCTCGATAATAACCATTGAGATTAAATGTAAGTTTTACATAACAACTTTCCCTTATATCAAATTGAAATGTACTATTAACTATGCGTGTTTCCTCTATAGTCTTTTGACCAGATGTTGTATTTTCCATAGAACCCATCTTTTTAAAATCCTTTTCGGACATAGGTAGGGCTGTTACTTTCCTTAAGTGAACACTCACTCCATCCAACATCTGTCCAGACTCATCAACTACTGTCACTTTGAGTAAGAACCTTCCATTTGAAGCGAGAGCCTCACGATTCATGGTTTCCATTATGACCTTAGCAGTCCTGTTCTCGCCCTCTTCTATAAACCTCTTATGGTCTTGCTCTAATGTACCTTGCATAGGCTCATTTTGAGCAGACACTGAAAAAGTAAAGACATAAAAAACCAATAAAGACCATATTAATACAAATCTTCGTTTATACTCCTCCTTTTTTGTAAAATTAGTTCTCATCGTGCTAACCCTCCTTTCATTCTTCTCCTATTGGGACTCTTCCAGGACGTCTAGTCCCTCCAATATCACCAAGAAATTCATCATACCACTTATAAATATTTGGAAACCGCTCGGAAAGATAACGGCTATGGGCATCAAAATCAATTGGACTCCCAGCTGGTTTCCATCCACCATCACTTGCAAGATAGTTATTATTCTCCTCTGCCATTGGGTTAGGTTGTGTCCCAACTGGTAGATTTAAGTCCGTACGTCCATAAGGGACATGCCGATTCGCTGGCAGCATCAATGTTGGAATAACATTGTAAAAATTATTCGATCCCTCAGGTGCTCTGTAATTCCCACCACGTATCAATCTATCACGCCAATAATGCCACTCTCTTGACCTCTCATGTTGTCCTACCTCTTCAATGGAAGTTCCACGTTCTTTATAGTCATTAAATTGCATAGCTGCCAAAGCTGGGTCATCAGGAAGGTAACTGTGGTATATCTTCCCATTGATTGCTCCTTGAGACTCATATCCTTCCTGTCTGAACCAAAATGCCCATGAGTGGCGCTTGAGTTGGTCTAGAGTGTAGGTTATAGCGTCTGAATTTGGCAGACGCTCGTAGACGTTTTTCTCCTCTGGCTGATACGCCTCTGGCCAGGTCGCTGATTCTAAACTTATCACGTTTCTTGTAAGTTCTCCTGTCCCTAATCTCTTATGTAACCGCAATGTATCAAATACCATCAAATTCCCTAAACTATGTGCCATGATGTCTACATCTGATGGAGATATACCCCATGTGGCCAATACATTGTTTTGAAGGAACTTTTGGAAACTAGGCGATGTCTGAAATGCATTCTGAACCTGCGTGTCAAATAGAACAACAGAAGGGAATCCTTCATTGGAATCCCATGTAAAACCAATAAAATTTCCCCTGAACCCTAACCAGTATAGACGTCTGTAGAGTTCATTGTAACCGTCTTTCGCTTGATCTTCTGTCACATTATAACCATGAACCATTATAAGATGCTTCTTCTTTGCAGAATCTCTTGTCCCTCCTATCTCATCTGGGTCTGGATACCTTTGAATATCAACTCTTCTATTATCCTCAGTTGGATATGTAAAAGGGACGTTAGGTGTCCCACGTGCTGAGACGAATAACCAATGGTCATTTATATCCCTGAATGTGATTTTAACAGAGTCTGCTACAACTCTGTTGGATGTAGTAGGTTCTTCTATCAGGAATGATACAATTACAGAGACCTTTCCAAGCCCATTCCCATTGAAGACAAATTCATTCTTTCCAGCCTGGGTCACAACACGTTGAACAGTGCCTGGTGTCAAAAGGATACCATTTTTAGTTATCTGGTCAGTGGCTATATTTATATCCTGCAGATATTTTCTCCTATTATCACCTGGACTTACCCCAGGATAGACAGCGAGGTTGCCATTATTGACCTTAAGGTAAAAATTAAATCCTGCGTCTTGCAAGGATTTTGGGACATCTATTAACAATGGTGCCACATCCACAATTCCTCCCATTGTAATGGTTAGCCAATCCCTTGACCACCATAAATTAAACCCATCCTTCTGATCCTCTACCATTTCATCACTTTTCTCATCGTCATCATCTATATCAAAATTTACATCTGGAATACCTGGGCGTAACGTAGTACTGTTGTTACTGTTATTCACACCTAAATTTGGTTCTACTACTGTTACATTTACTGAGTCCTTTGCAATCTGGTCTTGAGTCTTATATGTTACTTCTATTTTTATGTTATCCTGTGGATTTATTCCTTCTAAATAGAAGACCTTCCTCCCACTGAAACCTAAATTATCTGCGCTATATTCCCGATTAGGCTGGATGTATTTATCACTTGTGCGTTCTTCTTGAGGCGACGAGATATTCCATATCCGAATTGTCCCTTTCTTAGCATTTGTATAGTCTTTGAACTCATTCTCCATATCTTGAGGAATAAAACTAGGTAGTGTGACTTCACCTGGATATGAAAATACAATCTTCACATTTGACCAATCAGACAGAGTCGTACCGTCAATTATCAACGGAACTAAATTCCCTTCTCCTGAAACTGATTCGTCAGAATAATCCGGAACACCATTCTCGTTATCATCATTGTGGTTTACTGTCACAAATTTACCCGGTTGGGTCTCTTCTATATTTTCTTCTGTATCATTCTCTTCTGGTAGATTTACTCCATTATTGTTATCTGAATCCACATCCACATCCACTTTTATCTGTAATTTACCCATCGCCAATCCTTGTGGCACCGGGATTGAGGGGGTGAATTGGTCTAAGACCTCTAATGAACCATTATCTGTTAAATATTGCCACCTGTTGTTATATGGTGCACTTTCATTTGCCGCACCCTTAATATATCCCATTGGAATCGGATCTGGTATCGGAGCCGGTCCAATCCCAAAGGCCTGTCCTTCATTACCATACCTCCCTGTATAATAAAAAGTAGTGGTTGGTGTAATATTAGTTACATCAATTACCCGAATTTTAGAACCCACCTCACTGTTAGGATTTATACCAAGCCCATCATAAGGATATGTAAATAACTGTGTGCTTAATATTGGATTGTTAAACTTTTGTTCAAGTGTCCAATTCTCATTAAATGAACATATATTAAATATAGCAGATGCTAATGGATAAGAGTTAAATTCTCTAACCCACTGAAACCCATTCCACCTATCCTGCCATTTGGCAAATGATTCATTAAGAACAACAAAAGCCTCTATAAATGTTGGCGGTGGCATGACCCTAAAATACTGTCGCCATGTTATAGTAGTAATATAACTGTCAGATACAGATTGTTCCCTACCACAAATAGCCACGCTCCCAGAATAGAGAGGTTCGGGTTCAGTTTCAGACTTAGGCACATTTCTCTGTATACCCAACGTTGTAGGAGTAAAATCAATACTCTTCTTATCCATAAACCTTAACTTATATATATTCCCATCTATGCTGGAAAGATACACCACATGTCCTTCTGGAACTGAGGTATCGGGAACTTCAACTATTCCAGTGGATGGGGATGGTGTATCTTGTTCATTTGTCCAGATAGGAGAACTATCAGGAAGTGTCTGTATAAAGTTTGCACCTATACTTGTATCCCTCTTATCTACCTTACTTGATGAGCAAAGATAGGTTGCCGAAATCCCTTTGGGATTATAACCTGTGTATTCCTGAGTTGTGTAAAGAGTACCCGGATCGGGAACCACACCATCAAGAGATAATCTCCTGCTAACTACTCCCAAGTTTGTATCTTCCCCAGATGGATTAATCCGATAAATCTTATTATTACCAGAAGAACAATATTGTAAATTGCTACCATCCCAATCTAATCCATCTGGTATGTTTGAGACTGTCCAGAACCAATTCACTCCGTCTATTTTCTGTAGTTCTCCGCAAGAGTTATACAACCTTATCTTCTTATCACTAAATGATACCCAGATATTAGAATCCAAATCTGATGCTATGCCTAATGGCTCACTGGTTATTATATTGCCTTCTTCATCCTTTAATCTTATACTCACCTCTCCTGTAGCATCCCCTGTTACATCTATTGCACTTACAGTTGCTAAACTATCTTTTAAACCTGCTACAAGTAATTGTAATGGGTTTTCCGCGCCCCATGCCTCATTTGAGCCGTTTAATACTGCTGGTTCAATGCAAGATTCACTATAAAGGTATATAATAAATGTCAATATACCCAAAAGTGTTTTTGTTTTACTTTCAGTTTTCATTTCTACTGTTTATCCATAATGAACTATCCCTTTCACTCTCCACCACATAGATAGGATTGGTAAATACCCATGGTTTATTGTCAAGGTATGCCTCTCCCCTGTAAACCCCCTTTTTCTTTATAGCCATCTTGAGACTATCCCCGGTCCCTTCCCTGATAATTCCCCCATCCCTGATGATTTTTAATGTGGCGTCCTTAGGTGATATTAAAGATAGTTCAGCTTCACCTGCCAGTTTTAGCTTATCACCCATGATAAATTCATCGCCGTTACATTTAGCCTCAAATCTAAATCCGGTGGAATTACCCAGGAGGTCATAACCTATATAGCAGTGTCCTATTCTCAAAGCATCATATATAC